>PXDC01000180.1 GCA_003565135.1 Verrucomicrobiota bacterium | reverse complement strand
TTCTGGCAAAGAGGTTCCAATAGCCACTGCTGTAATAGCTATAATTCCTGTATCGCGATTAAAAAAAATAGCTAAAAATTCAACTGAATCAATTAAATATTTACTAGCTATAGCTAAGCCAAGAGCACCTGCTATTAATAATAAAATATCTTTATAAGTAATTTTTATTTTTCTATTCTGATATCTTTCAATAAAAGCCATGTGTCTTTTCCGCATCTCTCTGGAAGGGAGTAAATTTAAATTTTCTTTATCAACATTAGATTCTTTAAAAGAAACAGTGTAAAAAACATAAATTAAATAAGCAGCTAAAAGTAAAACAGCTTCTAAAAAAACAATTCTACCGTTAGAAGCGATTCCTAAAACTAAGACAGTGGCGATGACTAACAAGGGCAAATCAAGATCAATTAAACTTTTAGTTACTTTTAATTTTTTTCCCACAACAGCTGAAACTCCTACAACTAAAAGAATATTAGCAATATTAGATCCAATAGCATTAGAAACATTAGCGAAAATACAAGCTTATGGTGCTAAAAAATACGCTGATACAGAAGGTATGAGTTGGAAACATGGTAATGTTGATACATATATAGGTGCGTTACTAAGACATTTATTAGCTTATCAAAAAGGTTGTGCGGAGCGTCCACTTGTGGAGGTCCTTGGTCAATCCCCGTTCCCGTCCCGGAGGATTCCGTCACCCTGTGCCCGGATTTTCCGGTCGCGGTCGCGGGTACTGCTTCTGTTCGTAAATCGATCGAAATCCCGAAAGCTGAAACGAAAACGTATTTGAAACTCCTTTTGACCGCATTGAGCGGATCCCTCCTGTTCGCGGTGGCGGGATCGGCCTTGCCGGGGAACGCCTCCCCCCCTTCCGACTTGAAGCGCATCGTTGTTTTTGATTCCTCGGTCGATACCGAGCGGCAGTTGAACGCCGTCCGGGCGGCGGGCGGACGGGATCTCCGGCCGCTGGGACTTATCAATGCCGTGGCGACCGTATTGCCCGATGCCGCCAGTGAACGCGCCCTGGCCTCCCGTTTCGACGTGGTCCGGGTCGATGAGGATCTCGAGGTACACGCCCACGGCAACCTCGAGATTCCGTGGGGTGTGGAGCGCGTGATGGCGCCGTTCGTCTGGGACGAAACGACCGGCGTGGGTGTCAATGTCGGCATCATCGACACCGGCATTCAAAGGGATCATCCCGACCTGACTGTGTCGGGCGGGTTTCTCGCGCTGACCAGTCCCCCATATCACCGAAAGAGCGCTGACGATTGGGACGACGACAACGGGCACGGCACGCACGTGGCCGGCACGGTTGCCGCGTACGGTGCCATTGCCGGAGTCGCACCGGACGCCAACTTATACGCGGTCAAGGTGCTCGACAAAAACGGGAGCGGCTCGTTTTCGTCGGTGATCGCCGGCATCGATTGGTGCGTCGACAATGGTATGCACATCGCCAACATGAGTCTCGGGGCCTCTTCCGGCAACGACAGTCTGCGCGAGGCCATCGAGGCGGCCGACGAGGCCGGGCTGATTCTCATCGCCTCCGCCGGAAACAGCGGACCAGGGGCGAACACGATCGGCTACCCGGCCGCCTACCCTCAAACGATCGCCGTCGCCGCCAGCGACAGCAACGACAACATCGCCTCCTGGAGCAGCCGGGGCGGCGACAAGGGCGACGTCGACCTGACCGCGCCGGGCGTCAGCATCAAGTCCACCTGGACCGACAGCGGCTACCGGACCATCAGCGGCACGTCGATGGCCGCGCCCCACGTAACCGGAGTGGCGGCTTTGGTCCTCGATTACCACGGACCCATGGATCCCCAGAAATTGTGGACGCTGCTCACCGGGTCCGCCGAAGACCTGGGACACGATTTCACCGCGCAGGGCTACGGACTGGTGCGTGCCGACGAGGCCCTCGGCGTCGAGGTGCTGCCTGCCGATCCGGAGCCGGCGTTTTTTGCGGTATCGAACCTCGATCCCGCGGCGGTCACGCTCGAACCCGGGACGCCGTTCACGGTTTCCGCCGACGTAACAAATACCGGGGATGAAAGCGGGACGCAAACGGTCTCGTTCCAGTTCGCCAACGACAGCACGACGCTGCAAACCACCGAGGTGACACTGGACCCCGGTGGGAAGCAACCGGTATCCTTCGACGCGACCGCCCCCGGAACCGAGGGCTCCTATAACTACTCGGTATCGAGCGAGGACGATTCCGCGACCGGCACGCTAACGGTCGAAGAGGAAAGTACCGAAGAGGATCCGGGGACAGGCAGTGTCGCATCCGTCGCCTCCATCGACTACAGCACCCGCGGCGGACGTTTTAACGATCGTCACCTGGATGTCGCCGCATCGGTTGTTAACGACAGCAATGAGCCCGTAGCCGGCGCCACCGTCTCTATCGTGCTGTACCTGGACGGGAATCCGTACGCTTCGTCGTCGGCCACGACCGGAAGCAACGGCGTTGCCGGTTATTCGTATTCAAATGCACCAGGCGGTTTGTACACGACGACCGTGCTCAATGTCGTGCACGACACCTTTGAATGGGACGGCGTTACGCCTCCAAACGGTTTCGAAAAATAGCTGAATGATGCTCCCGATCGTCCGGCGTGCCGGCTCCTCCGTCACGGGTCACCTCTAAAAGGGCCCCCGCAGCATCGGCTTGCCTGCGGGGGTCTCACCTGATGAGGTGGCCGGGAATGATTGAGACAACAGGGCCGGCTTTTCTTCCCCAGCGCAACGATGCGGCGGAACGGATTCTCCATCACCTGCTCCTCCGGGGCGGCCTTGCCCGGCGGCAGCTCAAGGAATGCACCGGACTGTCGGCGCCATCCATCACCAACTATACCCGCGACCTGACGGCGCGCGGTCTGCTGGCCTCCGATGAGGTGCGGGTGAGCGGCTCCAAACGGCCGGTATCGCTCCTCCGCGTCAATCCGGCCTGCGGCAGCGCGATCGTTCTGCGCACGGAGGCAGGGTCGGTTGCGGGGGAACTGATTTCGCTCGACGGAAACGTTCGGGCCGAGATCACGACCGCGGGCGGCGAACATAACCAGCGCGGGGTACTCGATGCGGTTTCACGGACGGTGGCCGCGCTTTTGCGCCGCGCCCGCCGGGAAAACCTAACCCCCCTGCTGGCGGGGCTCGCCATCGCCGGCAGCGTGGCCCCGGACTATGGTATCGTGTTCGGCCTGGACGGCGTGCCGGGCTGGGAGCCGTGTCAGCCGGGGGAGATTATGCCCGTGCTTCGCGAAATCCCCCTCTTCATGGTGTGGCCACAGGTATCCTGCAAGGCCGCCGGCCTCGCCCTCGCCCGCCGGGAGGATCACCGCCTCGCCTATCTCGACCTTTCCGGAAACACCCTCCGCCTCGCTTCGATGCAGCAGGGAGAACTGGTCCTCGGTCGCTACGGAACGGTC
>PXDC01000071.1 GCA_003565135.1 Verrucomicrobiota bacterium | reverse complement strand
GCCCCGGCGGTTTCAATGGCCGGCAGCGTCAGGTTGAGCGCCTGCAGTTCGCGGAATTGCATCGTGACGAGGAAAAAGAAAATGAGAATCGTGAGGACATCGATAAGCGGAACGATGTTGATCTCGGGACGGCGCCGTTTGGGCTTCAGGCTCATGACTCCTCGTCTCTTCCAAACATCAGGTCCACGATCGATTCGATCTGGACGGCGTAGGTTTCCACCCGGCGCTGCAGGTACCCGTTGGCGATGAGCGAGGGTATGGCGATCGACAGGCCGATCACAGTGGTGGTCAACGCCAGCGCCACCCCTTCGACAAATGCCTGGGGTTCGGGCAGGCCGGTGTCGGCGGAGATGTTGCCGAAGACCCGGATCAGCCCGGTCACCGTGCCCAGCAACCCGAGGAGCGGCGCCGCACCGATCACCACTTCGAGCAGCACCAGCCCCCGCTGGAGGCGGTTGACCTCCACCCGGGCCACCGCCTTGACCGCGCTCTTGTCCACATCGCCCCGGCGGGCGAAACCCACCACCCGGCCCAGGGCGGAACCCTCCCCGGGGTCGACCGCCTCTCCCTCGGAAACCTTCCTCACCAGATCCGGAGGGCAGACCCGACGGCTGACGAGGCTGTACAGGCGTTCCACGATGATGAACGCCGCCAGCAAAGAGCAGGCTCCCAGCGGGTAGATAAAAATGCCGGCTCCTTCGATCAGCTCCTTCATTCCAAACCGGACACCGCTTTCATACCTGTCGTCTCTATTATAACACCCGCTCCGGGAATTCCCCGGGATACCGGAGCGGGGTCACACATAGTTGAGGCGCCGGGCGAGCTCGTCGACCTGTTCGGTGCCTTCGATCAATTCGGCGATGGGATCCCAGCGGCCGCTCAGAAGGCTGTTTCGGGCCGAATCCCGAAGCGCCCCCGGATATTCCTTTCCGCCACAGCGGATAACCTCGTTTTCCACGTCGAGCTCCACCGTGAGTTCGGGGTCGGCGTCGATCGCGGCGGCGAGTTCGCGGATCTGCTGGCGGCCGGCGGTAAAGCAGGGGATTCCGAGGGTGGTGCTGTTGCCGAAGAAAATCTCGGCGTAACTCTCCGCCACGATACCCCGGAATCCCGCCTTGTGCAGGGCCTGGGGCGCGTGCTCCCGGGAGCTGCCGCAGCCAAAATTGGAACCGCTCAGCATGATGGTGGCGCCCGCGTGGCGGGGATCGTTGAGCGGGTGTTTTTTGTCGCTGCCATCCTCGTTTTTACGCACGTCGTAAAACGCGAATTCACCGAGCCCGTCGAACGTGATACATTTCATGAACCGGGCCGGAATGATACGGTCCGTGTCGATATCGTCGCCGGGAACGTAGACCGCCTTGCCTTCGACCTTAGTGATTTTTTCCAGTGCCATTTGCTTCCCTTTTAGAGCGTGCTTGAAATGATTGATTGCCCCGGTTCGCCTCAGGCGCCCACGAGGGTGGGACTCTCGATGCCGAACACCTCGCGGGCGTCGCTGATTTCCCCGGTGACCGCGGCGGCCGCGACCATCAGGGGACTCATCAGGATGGTGCGCCCGACCGGACTCCCCTGCCGTCCCTTGAAATTGCGGTTGCTCGAACTCGCGCAGAGCTGATCGCCGACCAGCTTGTCCGGATTCATGGCCAGGCACATGGAGCACCCGGCACCCCGCCACTCGAAACCGGCGTCCTTAAAAACCCGGTCGATCCCCAGTTCTTCGCAGATTTTGCCCACGGCCATGGAACCGGGAACCACAATCGCTTTAACCCCGGAGGCGACCTTGCGTCCCCTGAGGTACCGGGCCACCTCCTGAAAATCGGTCAACCGCGCGTTGGTGCAACTTCCCAGAAAGGCGACATCGATGGGGGTGCCCTTTATCGGGGCCCCCGGCTTGAGCTTCATGTGCTCGAGGGCCTCGGTCACCGCATCCCGCTCGGCTTCACCGACCTCGTCCGGATCCGGGATGGTCTCGTCGATAAAAACCCCCTGCCCCGGCGTAATGCCCCAGGTGACACTGGGCAGGATGTCCTCGGCGCGGAAGTTCACGACGTCGTCGTAGGCGCAACCGGGATCGGAAGCCAACGCTTTCCAGCGTTCCACCGCGGCGTCCCATTCCTTCCCTTTGGGTGAATACGGCCGGCCCTTGAGGTACTCGAACGTTTTTTCGTCCGGGTTGACATACCCCACCCGGGCCCCGCCTTCGATGGACATATTGCAGACGGTCATCCGCTCCTCCATGTTGAAGCGGTCGAACACCTCGCCGCCGTACTCGTAGGCGTAACCGTTGCCCCCTTTGACCCCGAGTTTGCGTATGATGTAGAGAATGACGTCCTTGGCGTAAACCCCGGGCTGGAGTTCCCCGTCGACATTGATCCGGCGGAGCTTCGGCTTGCTGATCGCCAGGGTCTGGGTAGCCAGAACATCACGAACCTGGCTCGTGCCGATTCCAAATGCGATGGCGCCGAAGGCCCCGTGGGTGGACGTGTGCGAATCGCCGCAGGCAATCGTCGTGCCCGGCTGGGTGATTCCCTGCTCCGGACCGACCACGTGGACGATGCCCTGGCGCCCCGACGCGATATCGAAATAAGTCACGCCGAACTCCTCGCAGTTGCGCCGAAGCTCCTTGATCATGGCGTCCGCCAGTTGGTCGGAGAACGGCTCCGCCCGCTCGTCCGTGGGCACGATGTGGTCGACGGTGGCAAACGTGCGCTCCGGCATGTGCACCTTCAGGCCGAGTTCCCGCAGCATGCCAAAGGCCTGGGGGCTGGTCACCTCGTGGATGAGGTGAGCGCCGATGAGAAGTTGGGTCTGGCCGGCGGACAAATCCCTGACCGCGTGCGCATCCCATACCTTGTCAAACAAACTTTTTGCCATAATACACGTTCCTTCCGTTCAGATCAAACGAAGCAGCGTAGCGGTATTTTCCGCATCGCGCAACCGGAAACTTCGGGCGATGAACCGGCGACGCGGCCCAAACATTCCGCGTGTGTCCCGCCCGTGCCGGCCGGTCCGCCCGAACCGGTCGCGGGAAGGATTCACCTCCGGTCGCACCCCGCCGGAGCCGACCCCGTGGGAAAAGCCGGATTGTGCGGGACGTCCCCCGTTTCAAGGCGGCTCGACACCGCCTCCGCTTCAGGTCCGCCCGGCTATTCCCGGGGCCGCGCCATATTGACGACGAGCTTGCGCCCCTCGAAGTCCTTTCCGTCAAACGCGTCGATCCCCTTCTGTGCGTCGGCTTCCGAAGCCATGGTCACAAAAGCGAAGCCCCTCGATTTCCCACTCATCCGGTCCTTGATCAAGGCCACTTCATCCACCGTACCGGCCTCCGAAAACAGCGCCTTGAGCGAATCCTCCGTCGAACTGAAAGGCAAATTGCCTACATATAACTTATTTGTCATCTTACTCCTTCGTTGATGTGTCGCCGGGGCATCTCCTCCATTTGCGAGAGGTCTCGCCGGAGTCGTACATCCAAGGTTTCCCCTTCCGGGGATGGATGGACGCCGACAGACCCGCCCGTCGTCACTCCCCGAGGATACCACAGGCCACCGCCCGGAGAGCAACTCAATTTTTCGATCGGGCCGTCGCGCCTCCGCTCCACCTACGCCGGTCCATCCACCCCGGCTTCGGCCAGTTCGTCAGCCCGGCGCTTTTCCATCTGCCGGCCGACGATGATGGCGATTTCGTAAAGCCCCCACATCGGAAGCGCCACCATGGTTTGGGTCACCGGATCCCAGGTTGCGGTCAATGTCATGCCGGCAACAAAAAAGGCCACGATGGCGTAGGGGCGACCGCTGCGAAGCTTTTCCGTGGTCACCAGGCCGAGGTAAACCAGCAGGCAGATCACCATGGGAAACTGAAAAGCCATGCCGATTCCCACCGTCATCCACACAAGCATGTTGTAGTAGCGGTCGGCCGACCAGAGGAGCTGCAGGCCCAGCATTTCGTTGAGGGAAACGGAGAAACGGATCACCCCGGGAACCAGCACCAGGTAGCTGAAAAACGCCCCGCCCAGGAAAAGGCCGAGGCAGGCGAGGCACACCGGCTTGAGCAGCTTCAATTCCCGACGGGTCAGAGCGGGTGCGACGAACTGGGCGATAAAGTAGAGGATAAACGGCAACGACAGACCGAGGCCGCCGAGAAAGCAGAGCTGTACCAGCACGGAAAACACAGCCGTCGGCGAGGTGGTCACCAGCCCGTCCAACAGTCCCGACTCTCCCATCGCGCTGCGCAAGGGCCAATTCAGCAGCGAGGCAAAATCCTTGAGGAAGAAAGCCACCAGCAGGGCGGCGATCAGGAAGACTCCGGCGGATTTGGCCAGCGTCCAGCGCAATTCGTCGAGGTGATCGAGGAACCCCATGGCCTTCGGGTTCCCGGAATCCTCGTCGATACCGTCCTGGTCGTCCTCCCATTCGGGATCCTCCCAATCGGAACCATCACGTTGCCGGCGCTCGTCACTCATCGTGGCAGAAACTTGGCCGCGAAGCTGCGAATTTGCAACCGGCAAAGCGTGCGGAAACGGCGTCCGGGCGGCCGCCATGCGACGCTCCGTGATTCGTTCGCAACCGGCACGCGGGAAGGTTCCGGGATCGATCCCGGGATCGTCGCGACGGCCGACCCCGGCCGTTCCACCGCCCCACCGTCCTGAGACCCGCTAATTCAACACGGTTAAGTCATTGACACCAAAGAAACGATCCGTTTTCAACTGATGGTTTCCATTCTCAAAAGCGAATTCATTCGCACCAAACAACAACACCATCAGAACAGATGCCACGCAAAGCCACTGCCAAGAAAAAAACCGCCCGGGCGGCCGCGAAGAAAACCGCGGCGAAACGCTCCGCCAAAAAGACGAAGCTCGTCTACGCCTTCGGAAAAAAGACCGACGGAAACGGCACCATGAAACCGCTGCTCGGGGGCAAGGGGGCAAACCTGGCTGAGATGTCGCGGATCGGGCTGCCGGTTCCTCCCGGGTTCACCATCACGACCGAAGTCTGCACCGAATACTACGAAAACAACAACACCTACCCGAAGGGCCTGGAAAAGGAGATCAACGACGCCCTCCGCGCGGTCGAAAAACAGACCGGCAAAAAATTCGGCGACCCGAAGAATCCGCTCCTGTTCTCCGTGCGCTCGGGCGCCCGGGATTCCATGCCCGGCATGATGGACACCATTCTCAACCTCGGTCTCAACGACGTCACCGTCCAGGGACTCGCTGAGAAATCCGGCAGCCCCCGCTTTGCCTACGACTGCTACCGGCGTTTTATTCAGATGTACGGCGACGTCGTCATGGGCGTCCAGCCGGAGGACGAGCACGCCCACGAACCGTTCGACGAGGTGATGGACGACCTCAAGAAGGAGGTCGGCGTGACGACGGATACCGACTTGACCACGGACAACCTCATCGAGTTGATCAAGCGCTACAAGGCCCTGATCAAACGTATCACCGGCGGCGCTTTTCCACAGGACGTTCACAAGCAACTGCACGGAGCGGTCGGCGCCGTATTCCAGTCCTGGAACAACGACCGCGCCATCATCTATCGCCGCAAGTACAACATCCCGCACGAGTGGGGCACCGCGGTCAACGTCCAGGCCATGGTCTTCGGCAACATGGGCGAAACCTCCGCCACCGGCGTCGCCTTCACCCGCGACCCGGCCTCGGGGGATAAGGTCTTTTACGGCGAGTACCTCATCAACGCCCAGGGGGAAGACGTGGTCGCGGGAACCCGCACGCCCAAGCCGATCGCGGAACTGGCCGTGGAGATGCCCCACGCCCACAAGGAGCTGGAACTCGTGCGCCGGAAGCTGGAACGCCACTTCCGCGACCTGCAGGATTTCGAGTTCACCGTGGAGGATAACGAGCTCTACATGCTCCAGACCCGCAACGGGAAGCGCACCGGTCTCGCCGCCGTCCGCATCGCGGTTGAAATGGTCAACGAGCGACTGATAAACTGGAAGACCGCCCTCACCCGGATTCCGGCCGAGTCGGTCTCCACCCTGCTGGTGCCGATCTTCGATCCCGAGGGCCGAAAGAAGGTCAAAGTCATCGCCACCGGCCTTCCCGCGGGTCCCGGCGCGGCATCCGGAAAAGCCGTCTTCAGCGCCGGCGAAGCCGAGCGCCAGACCGCCAAAGGTGAACGGGTCATTCTCTGCCGCACGGAGACGTCGCCCGAGGACATTCGCGGCATGCTCGCCTCCGAGGGGATCCTGACCTCCCGCGGCGGGGTCAGCTCCCACGCCGCCCTCGTCGCCCGCCAGATGGGCAAGGTCTGCGTCTGCGGCGCCTCGGACATCGTGGTGGACTACCGCAAACGCCAGATGCGGGTCGGCTCGCTCACGATCAAGGAGTTCGACGAGATTTCCATCGACGGCACCACCGGCGAGGTCTTCGCCGGCTTTGTTCCCACCGCCCCCTCGGAGGTCAACCAGGTCCTCTCCGGCAAACTCAAGGCCAAGGACAGCTACACCTACCAGCTGTTCGACCAGGTCATGACGTGGGCCGACAAAGTCCGCCGCCTCGGTATCCGCACCAACGCCGACAGCCCGACCCAGGCCGCGCAGGCCATCGCCATGGGCGCCGCCGGCATCGGCCTCTGCCGCACCGAACACATGTTCTTCGAAGGCGACCGCATCATTTCCATGCGGGAGATGATCATCGCCGAAACGGAGAAGTCCCGGCGAGCCGCCCTGGCCAAGCTCCTTCCGTTCCAGCGCAAGGACTTCATCGGACTGTTCAAAGCCATGAAAGGTCACCCGGTAACGATTCGCCTGCTCGATCCGCCGCTGCACGAGTTCCTCCCGCACGACGACACCGCCATTCGGGGACTCGCGGAAACCCTGAACATTCCGCAGGAACGCATCGTCGAACGGGTCAAGGCGCTCCACGAACAGAACCCCATGCTCGGCCACCGCGGCTGCCGCCTGGGCATCGCCTACCCGGAAATCACCGAGATGCAGGCGCGGGCCATCTTCGAAGCGGCCGCCAGCCTGCTCAAGGCAAAGAAGCCCATTCCGGTGGAACCGGAAATCATGGTGCCGCTTGTCGGGTATCCCGGCGAGTTGGAAAATCAGGTTGCGATCATCCATCGCGTGGCCCGTGAGGTCATGGACAAAAAGAAGGTCAAAATCAAGTACCTCGTCGGCACCATGATCGAGGTGCCGCGCGCCGCGATCGCGGCCGACGAAATCGCCGAAACCGCGGAATTCTTCAGCTTCGGCACCAACGACCTGACCCAGACCACGCTCGGCATGAGCCGGGATGACACCGCCGCGTTCCTGCCGCTGTACCAGCAACTCGACATCGTTCCGCAGAACCCCTTTGCCACCGTGGACAAGACGGGGGTCGGCGGCCTGATGAAAATCGCGACCGATAAGGGCCGTACCACGCGCAAGTCGATCAAGCTCGGTATCTGCGGGGAACACGGGGGCGACCCGGATTCCATCCGGTTCTGCCACCAGATCGGTCTCAGCTACGTGAGCTGCTCGCCCAACCGGGTTCCGATCGCCCGCCTCGCCGCCGCCCAGGCCGCGCTGGAGTGACCCCTCTCCCGATCCCGTCCCCGGACACCGTCCCGGTTCGAACGAACACGGGGCGGTGACCGGAACCGGGCCGGGAAACCACAACCCCGTAAGCTGTCAAACGGATTGCTCCCGGACATTCTCCGGGGACGATCCGTTTTTCGCATACGGTCTCGGACCGCCGGCACCGGAGCGCCCCGCGATCAGCGGGAGTCCGCCCCGGATTCCAAAGACTCAAACCGCCACTGTGCACGGGGCACAAAGCCGGAAACATCGACCTCGATACCGGTGCCGAAAGGCGCATCGACGGTACTGCCGATGTCGATGGCCCCCTCTTCGATACGGAGGGTCACGGTACCCGCGTGTCCATGGTAAAGGTCGCCGTGGGCCGCGAGCACCGCACGGCGAATGGGCTCGGCGAAACCGGCCAGCCCATGAAAATAGTGATGCCCGTTGCGTTCGGCGTGATCGATGCCCAGGGTACCGATCACGGCGAGATCCTGCGCCAGCGCGACCGGACCGATGTTGGTCAGGTCCTCGGCCGTCTGGACGTAGGGCCGCCCGGGATCGGCATGCCGGCGGTGAGCGAGGAGAGCGGCGGCGGCCAGGCCCTTTATGATCCCCTTGCAGTTTTTGTGCGAGGTGCCGCAATAACCGGCCTCGAGGGCATCGGGCAGGGATTCGAAGGTCGCGTCGGACTCGTCGATGATCATGGGAGGCCGCTCTTTCCATCCCGCCAGGTCGGCGGCGGTGCGGGCACCCAGTGCCGTGTCCCGCCTCAGGGGCTGCTCCACGACGATCAACCGGGAAAGAAAATCCCCGATCGACCGATCCCGCACCAGGGCTTCCCAGAGGGACCGGAACGGGGCGATCTCGGTGTATTGCTCGTTGCCGTCGAGGGTGAACCGGTAATCGGAGATCCCCGCCCCTTCGACCAGACCGGCGATCCGCTTGAGGCGTTCCCGGTCGCGCTCCGCATCACCGCAAAGTTTGATTTTAAAGTAGCGCAGCCGGTAGGTCTCGATACAGGCCGCGAGCGACTGGGGCAGCCCGTCCCCGGCCCGCTCCTCCCCGGGAATCTCCGCGTCGGTGAGCGGGTCCGCCAGGCCCACCGTGTGGCGGACGAAAATGCGGCGCAGCGGTTCGGACGGAAGGGTTTCCGCGGGGCTTTTTCCCCTCAGTTCCCCGTAGACCTCGCCGAGGTCCAACCCGAAAACGTTGTCCCGCACCGCCCGAGCGAAGGCGTGCCCGCCGGCCCGGCAGCAGGCGTCGATCACCGCCCGCTCGACCAGCGAAACCCCGAACCCCCACAGGAGCGGCGGGTACGGTTTCGATTCGGCCCAGGATTTCTGACGGGAATAGACCGACGCCCAGAGGGCGAAAACACTTTCGCAATTCCCCGATTCGGCGGCAAAGCCGCAGGCCGATTCGATGACCGCGAACATGTCGGCCAATTCCTCGCGAAAGGACTGCTCGGGGTTTTTTGTAAACCATTTCGGCGGAAGATTGTCCGCGGCCAGGCCGGTCTGAATGCGTCCGTCGATCTCCAACGTCATCCGCATCACCAGGTGGGGCACGCCGGTCAGGACGGCGATCCCGTACTTGAAAGGCATCCGCGTGCGGACATTTCGGAGGAAAAGTTCGGATTCCTTGACGACGATGCTCATATGGGCCCGGGTTCGGTGGTATCGCCTGGGGCGAAAACCTAGGCCACACCGTCGCCCCGGGTCTGTCAATCGCTCATTCCATCCGGCTATGGTCCCGCCCGCGGGATCGCAACGGGCAATGCTTCCGCGGGGAAACGACCGCACCGAAGCGGGCGGGTCGGTCACCCGCGGTTCCGCGCTTGCCTAATGACAACCGGGTTGGGTAGTTTGGCCCTCAAATCAAAACAACCGGGGAAAAACATCCGGCAAAGCCCTCCGTATCCCTTCCGTGGACGGGATCGGCCCAAACACTTATAAAACCCATTATGAAACACGCATACCAAAAGCTCCTCATATCCGTCACCGCCCTTCTGATCACGGCCTTCGCCGCCGGCTGCGCCGCCCGAATGCACGCCGACGGAAACACCGCGGTCACGGTGTCCGCCGGAGAACACGGCCTCGTTGCCACCCCGGTGGCCGTACCATGGGAGGGTCCGGAAATCAGTGAAGACACCACCGTCGCCGTCCGGTACGGCAACCAGGTCCGCCCCGGCCAGGTGGAACTCGCCGGTGACGGATCGGCCTACCTCTGGTTTGTGGCGGACATCCCGGCCGGCGAGTCCCGAACCTTCGAGGTAACGGTCGGCGAGTCCCCCGCCGTTCCGGTCTTCGGATGGGAGGAACCCGACGGCGACTCGACCGCCCTTCGCCTCAACGGCACGCCGGTCCTTCGGTACGTGCATCCCGAATTCGACCCGGAGGACGTCGAGAATACGATGAAACCGTTTCACCACGTCTACGCTCCGGACGGAAGCCGCCTGATCACAAAAGGACCGGGCGGACGTTATTCCCATCACCGGGGCATTTACCTCGGTTACAACCGGATCATCGTCGACGGTGAATCCTACGACATCTGGCACGCGCGCAACGGCGAACACAGCGAGCACCGGGAGGTCGAACAAACCCGCACCGGGCCGGTGTTCGGCGAACACTCGGTCAAAATCTCCTGGAACGACCGCGCCGGCGAACCCTTTGCCGAGGAAACCCGTCGCGTACGGGCTTTCCGCCTGCCCGGCGGGGGCACCCTGATCGACGTGCGGTCGACGCTGGAATCGGTGGCCGGCCACATCGAGCTGGGCGGCGACCTCCACCACGCGGGCCTGCAATTCCGCGCCGCGCAATACGTCGCCGACAACCCGGAAACCTCCCGTTTCCTGCGTCCCGAACCCTGGGCCGGCCACCCCGCGGACGAAGAACACCAGGATACGGAAAACTACGTCGACCTCCCGTGGAACGCCTTCCAATTCCGCATTGAAGGCTCCGACTACACGGTGGGCTACTTCAGTCACCCGGACAACCCCGCCGGGGCCCAGATGTCCGAGCGTCTTTACGGCCGGTTCGGGGAATTCATCCCTCACGAAATAGACGAAGAGCGGCCGCAGACCCTCAACTACCGCTTCTGGGTAACCGAATCGCACGCGGTCACCCGCGAGGAGCTGGAGGCGATGTATGCCGCCTACGCCGATCACGCCGGCCGCTGAGCGGCGGCGCGAACGGAGTCCGGCGGGCGGAAAGGGCGCGACCGACACAACGATGACCGACACCGATTCCGGGTCCCGGCGAGGCCCCTCGGCCGCGGGGGGCGGGTCGCCTCCCGGGACACCGAAACGCCCTCCTTCCGCACAACGGCTCCAAACGTGATCCTCCCGCTATTCGACAGCAATCCGCGGAACGTAGTGGCCCCGGTCACCCTGACGGTGATCGTGGGAAACATGGTCCTGTTTGCGTTTCAGATGCTGCTGGCCCAGCAGGGGACTCTGGAGGAATTCTTTTACGAATACGCCTTTATTCCCGCCGCCGCGCAGCAGCAGCCGATGACCGACACCCTGGTCACCGTCTTCACCTCGATGTTCCTGCACGGCGGCCTCCTCCACCTCGCCGCCAACCTTTGGTTTCTCTTCATCTTCGGACCCCCGCTGGAAAACCGGATCGGATCCTTCCGAACCCTCCTGATTTACCTGGTCAGCGGGGTCGGGGCCGCCGCCGCCCAGTTCGCCGTCGGCCCCTCGTCGGAGATCCCCATGATCGGCGCCAGCGGCGCGGTAGCGGGAATTCTCGGCGCCTACCTCCTGTACTTTCCCTTCGCCATGGTGGTCACCCTGGTGCCGTGGATCATCCCGCTGATCCCCATCCCGGCATTCGTGTTTCTCCTGCTCTGGTTCGCCCTGCAATTCACCATGGGGATGTCCCAGTTGATGCACACGGAAATCACCGGGGGCATTGCCTGGTGGGCTCACATAGGAGGGTTTCTCGTCGGATTCGTTCTCGCCATTGCCGTACGGCGACGCCGGCGGCGGTAAGGGCCGTTTATTGCCGTCCGGCCAGCACCCGGCCGGTGCTCGAATCCGCAACCGAACCGATCCCGTCCACCGGTCCCGAGTAAAGGATCGTCCCCCCGTGCACGCCGCCGCCCGGACCGAGATCGACCAGCCAGTCGGCGAGCCGGATGACATCGAGATTGTGCTCGATGATAACGATGGTGTTTCCCGCGTCCCGGAGCCGGAAGAGCAGATCCATCAACCGCTGGATATCGGCCCAGTGCAACCCGGTGGTGGGTTCGTCCAGGATGTAGAGCGTCTGCCCCTGTTCGCGGCGACTGAGCTCAAGCGAGAGTTTTATGCGCTGGGCCTCGCCGCCGGAAAGAGTCGGCGCCGCCTGTCCGAGCCGGAGGTATCCCAGCCCGACGGCATCGAGGGTGTCGAGCTTCTCCATGACCCGGGGATGACGGGAAAAGAGGTCCATCGCTTCCCGAACGGTCATGCCGAGAACGTCGGCGATCGACTTCCCCTTGTAGCGGACCTCCAGCGTTTCGCGGTTGTAGCGGCGGCCGTGACAGGCCGGACACTCGGTGTAGGCGTCGGCCAGGAACTCCATATTCAGCTTGATCACGCCGTCGCCCTGGCACCGCTCGCAGCGTCCTCCGCGAAGGTTGAAACTGAAACGTCCGGGACCGTATCCACGCACCCGTGACAAGGGACATTTGGCGAATACCGAGCGCAGCAGATCGAAAAGCTTCACGTACGTGGCCGGGTTGGAACGGGGAGTTCGCCCGATCGGGGTGGCGTCGACCTCGACCGCTTTCTGGAAATACTCCCATCCCTCGACCCCGCCGTGTCGCCCCGGAACGACCTTGGCCCGGTTGAGCCGCAGCGCCGCCGCCCGGGCCAGAATATCGTTGACCAGGCTGCTTTTTCCGGACCCCGAGACCCCGGTCACACAGGTCAGCAATCCGACGGGAAACGCCGCGTCGACCTCCCGCAGGTTGTTTTCCTGCGCCCGGCGAACAATCAGCCAGCGCCCGTCGGGCGAACGCGGTTCGGACTCCCGGGTCACCTGCCATTGCCCGGAAAGGTAGGGGCCGGCCCGGGATTCCGGATCGTTGGCGCACCCGCCGGGAGGCCCTTCGTACAGGATGCTTCCCCCTTCGATTCCGGCCCCCGGACCGATCTCCACGAGGTGATCGGCCCGCCGGATGGTTTCCTCATCGTGTTCCACCACAAGCACCGTATTGCCGCTGTCGCGCAACTCGCAGAGCGAATCGAGAAGCCGTTCGTTGTCGACCGGGTGAAGGCCGATGCTGGGCTCGTCGAGGATGTAAAGCACCCCGACAAGGCCCATGCCCAGTTGCGTGGCCAGACGCACGCGCTGCGCCTCCCCTCCGCTGAGCGTGCCGTACTCGCGATCGAGACTGAGGTAGGTCAGGCCGACCTTGCGCAGGAAACGGAGCCGCTGTTCGAGACCGTCCACGATCTCGCCGAGCGCCCGGTTGTCCTCCTGTAACCCGCGCAGTTTGCGCGACCACGCGTCGGCCGCCTCCAGGCTCATGGCGTAGAATTCCGGCAGGGTCACCCCGCCCACGCGCACAGCGGCCGCGGAGGGATTCAGGCGTCCGCCGCCGCAGCCGGGACATTCACCGCTGACCATAAACGTCCCCAGCCGGGCGCGGAATCCGTCGCTTCGGGTTTCGCGGCGACTCTTCTCCAGGAGCGGAATAACACCCTCAAAGGGTACGGGCACCGGCTTTTTTTTCCGGCTCCGCGGCAGTTTGAAAAGAAACGTCCGCTCGCCGGTTCCGTAAAGGATCGCATTGCGCGTATCCGCCGGGAGCTCACGCCACGGCACCGTCGGGTCGAAGGGAAACTGTTCGGCCAGCTGTTTGAGTATGGAGTTGTTGCGGATGACCAGGCTCTTCCCTCCCAGGCGCCAGGGTTTGACCGCGCCTTCCCGCACGGATTTGGCGGTGTCGGGCACGACCTGTTCCTCCGAAAAGCGCATCTTTCGTCCCAGCCCCCCGCATTCGGGGCACAATCCCTCGGTGTGGTTGAAGGAGAAATGCCGTGCGGTGAGCTCGTCGCACGGCTCGCCGCAAAGTTCACAGGCGAGGTAACGACTCAGGGTCAACTCCCGCCAGGGCGCTTCCGGCCCCTCCTGGACGAGCGCGATGGCCCGGTCTTCGCCCTCGCGAAAGGCCAGTTCCAGGGAATCGGCCAGGCGGCTGCGCTGGTCCGATTTCAATACCACGCGGTCGATCACGATCTCCAGGTCGACCGGTTCGCGCCCCGCCGGCACCGGGTCCTTCTCGTCCAACGACCGGATCTCGCCGCCGATGCGCACGCGCTGGAATCCGCGCTGGCGCAAGCCCGGAATCTCGTCCCGCAGGACCGACGGCCGCGCCCGCAGGAACGGAGCCAGGAGGACCATCCGGGTACCCTCCGGTTCGTCCAGAATTCGCTCCACACAGTCGTCGAGGGAACGGCGGCGAACCCGTCCTCCGTCCCTGGGGCAGACCTGCTCGCCACAAAGCGCCCAGAGGAGGCGGACGTAATCGGCGATCTCGGTTACCGTGGCCACCGTACTCCGGGGCGAGCCGGCGCCCTCGCGCTGTTCGATGGCCACCACCGGGGAAAGCCCGTGAATGAAGTCCACCTCCGGACGGCGAATCTGCTCGAGCAACTGTCGCACCCGCGTGGACAGACTCTCCATGTACTTGCGGTAACCTTCCGCGTACAGGGTATCAAAGGCCAGCGACGACTTCCCCGAACCGCTCACACCCGTGAAAACGGTCAGTTTGCCGCGCGGGATCCGGAGCTCCAGGTTCTTCAGGTTGTGTTCCCGCGCCCCTTTGATATGAATTTCGTCTTTTGCGCTCACACTTATCCGGTACCGGTTTCGCCGTTATCCGTTATTCCCCGCCCGGCAGCAAGCCGCGAATACGGCGTTCGATTTCTCCCTTCGGCCGAGCGCAAACCTCATTCTCCTTGCCTTCCCGCCCGCTCGCCCCTACGAAATCCCTACAGTCATGCGCAACAAACCGATCCTTTACATCAAGCGGGGATGCCCCTGGTGCCGGCAGGCAAAGGCGTTTCTCGACCAGCACGGCATCGACATCGACGTGCGCGACGTCAACGCCAGCACCGCCAATATGAAACGGATGATCGACATCAGTGATCAGACCATGACCCCGACCTTCGAGTACGGGGATTTTGTCGTGGCGGATTTCAGTGTGGACGAATTCCTTTCCGAATTGGAGGAACGCCCGGACATCCGGGTGGAGCTCGGCATCGGGGACGACGAGGACTAGGCGGTTCCGCGCAACCACCCGCGCTTCCGACACCGCCGCTTCAATCCATGCGTTCCCACCGCGACTCCGCCTCTCCCCGGAAAACGGTGCCCGATCCCGATTGCCCATGAGCGACCCCGACACCTCGATGCTGACTCCCCGCCAGCGAAAACTGGCCGGATTCACTCTCTCCTTTGCCTGCCTGGTGGTCATCGCCGGTCTGCTCGTGGGGGTGGTTTACCTTCTGGGCCGGTTCGTATCGCACTTTTCCACCCTGCTGCTGCCGCTCGCGGTGGCGGGCGTTCTGGCCCTGATGCTGCGACCGCTCGTCCGGACGGTGGAAACCCGGCTCCGGCTCAGTCCGGTAGTGGCGGTCATCGCCCTCTACGCCGTGCTGCTCGTAGCCGCGGCGGGGCTCCTTTCCTACCTGTTGCCCATTGTTTTCCGTCAGATCGGGGACTTCATCGAAACGGCGCCCGCCCTGTTCAGCCGCGCCCTCGAGAGCCTGGCCGAAACCTTCCCCGAATGGTCCGAGATCCTGAAAGACCCGCTCGAGGGCGAACGAATACGGGAGCTTGCGGAGACGTTTTCCGGTCAGATTCGCGAAGCGCTCGAGGCCGCCCTGCCCACCCTGGTCCAGGCCGGCGAAACGGTCCTGGCGGCGCTGGCCATGGCCATGGGATTCGCCCTCGTTCCGGTCTACCTCTTTTTCTTTCTCAAATCCGACCGCGAACCCACCGAGAACCTCGACCAGTTCCTGCCGTTCCTGAAAAAAGAGACCCGGGAGGACATCGTTTTTCTCGCCCGGGAATTCGTCAACATCGTCGTCGCCTTCTTCCGCGGCCAGGTCGTCATCGCCCTCATCGTCGGATTCCTGCTCGCCATCGGATTCACCGGGGCGGGGCTCAGGTTCGGCGTCGTGCTCGGCCTCGGTCTCGGCCTCCTCAACATCGTGCCCTACCTCGGGGTCATCATCGGTTTGGTCATAACCCTGCCGACCGCTCTGTTCCAGCCGGGCGGGGGG
This sequence comes from Verrucomicrobiota bacterium, assembly GCA_003565135.1. Lineage (GTDB taxonomy): Bacteria > Verrucomicrobiota > Verrucomicrobiia > Opitutales > T3Sed10-336 > PXDC01. Next base: position 28,289 of record PXDC01000071.1, on the reverse strand, counting down.
TGGGAACTCGCCCTGGTCGTTGCCGGCATCTTCGCGGCGGTGCAGACGCTGGAAAGCGCGCTTATCACCCCGAAGATCATGGGGGACCGCACCGGGCTGCACCCGGTCACCATCATCGTCGCCATCTTTTTCTGGGGGACCGCCCTCGGCGGCATTCTCGGGATGATTCTCGCCATTCCCCTGACGGCATTCGTCGTTACCGCCTGGCGGCTGGCCCGCAGCAAATACCTGCAGCCGGACGACTGAACCCGGTTGGAGGGGGGGACGGTCGCCTGCCGCGCGCCGCCAAAATTGGTTTTGCATTCGTCCCGGAATTGCTCTAGCAGCCTAACCTTCAAGCCGATCGAAAAACGAACCCAACATCCAAAAAACCATGAATTTCGCTTTTAACTCCCTCGACAAGTTTCGCGACTTCGGCCTCCTGATTCTCCGTATCGGCATCGGGCTGACATTCATTCTGGTGCACGGCGGTCCCAAACTTCTGGCCGGCCCGGAACGATGGGAGCAGCTCGGCGGTGCCATGGAACTGGTGGGTGTCGGGTTTTTGCCGGTTTTCTGGGGCTTCATGGCCGCTTTTGCCGAATCGGTCGGCGCCCTGCTGCTGCTGGTCGGTTTCCTGACCCGCCCCGCCCTCGTCCTGTTGACGGTGACGATGGTCTTCGCCGTCGGCGCCCACCTGATATTGTGGGAGGACGACTGGAGCACGACCTCCCACGCCCTGAAGATGGGAATCGTCTTTCTGAGCCTGATCTTTATCGGCCCGGGCCGTTTCAGCATCGACCAGATGTCGAAAAAATAGGCGGTATCGCCCGCCCGCGGGAGCGGGCTGTCCCCCGGAACGCGACCCGCCGGAGAAACGCGCGCCAAAAAACGTCATCGAGCCGGTCGCCGGACCTCCGAAGTCTGTCCTTGTCGAGCGGAGGGCCGGCCTGTAATTGAAAATATCACCCGATGCCGCCGCTCAAGAATATCGCCTTCCTGATCAACCGCAGCAAAGAGGGGGCGCCCGACCTGGGGTCCCGCCTGATGAAACTCGCCCGGAGCAAGGGCGCGAACGTCACGACCTCCGATGCCTTTCCGGTCCCCCGGGGATACCTGGAGGGACGGGACGCCTGTTGCGTGATCGGCGGCGACGGCACCCTGCTGAGCGCGGTGGAGGAATCCTCCCGCTCCGGGGTTCCCCTCCTGGGGATCAACCGGGGCAGTCTCGGGTTCCTCACGACGGTTGCGGCGGACGAGGCGGTGGAGGAATTCAATGCGGTTCTCGAGGGGAACTACACCATCGCCCGGCGATCGATGCTGGAATGCCGGGGCGTCGCCAACGGCGGCCGGGGCATCGCCCTGAACGATGTTGTGATCAAGGAGGAGAAAAGCGGCCGCCTCGTACCGCTGGGGGTGCACGCCGACGGGGAGCTCGTGACCGATTTTCTCTGCGACGGCCTCATCTTCTCCACCCCGACAGGCTCGACCGCCTACAACCTTTCCGCGGGAGGGCCCATCATCGAACCCCATGCCGAAGTAATCGCCATGACCCCCATCTGTCCGCACACCCTGAGCAATCGCGCGGTCATTTTCCATGAAAAGACGCGGATCCGGGTCAACAACCCCGGAGCCACCACCCGATTGGCGGTGGCCCTCGACGGGCGGCCCGCCTTTTCCCTGGCGCCGTCGGAGGAATTGGCCATAACCCTCGCCGGATCGAAACTCCCGCTGATTCAGAACAAGAACTACTCCCATTTTTCGGTCGTACGCACCAAGCTCGGCTGGATCGGGGGTCGTTGAACCGGGGCCCGCATAACCCCGCCGCCGGTGATTTTTGGTTCGCCCCGCGCGTTTTGTGTCGTGTAGGATGCTGAAAACCGGTGATTTTTCGGAGTCATTTCGCTTGAAAAACGCCGGTGCATTACTCATCTAACAAGACCAAATGCTGCAGGAATACTACATCAGGCAAAAGGACGTAGAGGATTCGCGCGGGCCCTTTAATGTCGAGCAACTGGCTTCACTCGCGGAAGCCGGCCAAATCGACGACGAAACGATCATTTACGATGTCGAGAAGGAAACCTGGGAGGAACTCGCCAACATGCCGGAGATGCGGGCGCAGCTTTTCCCGGAAAAGCGTAAGCTCAATCTGAAACCCAAGGAGGACGTCGTCCGGCTCAATATCGAAAGCGAAGACGACGCGCCGATAACGGTCGACCAGATGCTGGCCGAGGCCGAGGGCCGCACCAAGGGCACCAAACACGCCCGGCGCCTCGACGAGTTGCAGGAGCACATGGCGTACGTCGGCATGCACGTGGCCGCGATCCTTTTCCTGCTGAGCGGCCTCGCCCTCTTTATTCCGGACATGGGGCTCCTTTTCTCTTTCGATTTCGGCGCGATGCTGGTGAATCCCCTCGTCCTGGTAGGCGCGGTCGATCTCGGTCTGGCGGTGATTTTGTTCCTCCGCACCACCGCGGTGTACCCTTTCATCCGTTTCCGCGCCGCGCTCGGCGTCGGCTTCTTCACCGTCCTCTACCTATCCATCGGCGAACCCATCATGCTGGCTTCGGTCGTCCTTGGATCCCTCGCCATCTACTTCTGTACCATCTCCGCGGCGCTCATTCCCATCGCCATCGCCACGGTGGTGGGGTTGCTTGGCATGGGCACCTTCGCCTACCTGGTTCTGCTGACCTGAGGCGGCCGCCGTTGCCCCGGGCCACCCGCTGGTTCCGGGGAGGCGCCAGCCGTACGAACGGACGGCACGGCACCGCGTCGAGCGTCGCGCCCCTTCCAATTTATGCAGCCCAAGGGCAGGAAAAAAAAAATCGCGGACCGGGTTCGCGAGCGCCGGCGCCATCTCGAGCGCCTGTTCCGAACCGAGATCTGGAAACCGTCGCAACTGCTGGATCGCACACCCCGCGCCCGCGGATTACGTTTCCTTCGCATTATCGCCATAGCCGCCTCCAGTCTCCGGGAATTCAACCTGGGGAGCCGCGCGGCCGCGCTTTGTTTCAGCTCTCTGCTCGGGCTCGGTCCGTTGATCGCGGTGGGATTCACCGTGTCCGGGTTCATCCTGGAACGGTCGGATTCGGATGTCGCGGTACGCACAGTCAACCGGGCCATCACCTTCATCGCACCCCAGCTCACCATTCCCGAATCCAAGGAAACCGCCCCGGAGGATGACCCCGGGGAGACCGACGACGCCCCCGGGGACGAAACCGAGGTGGAGGTCAATCCGCAACTGGCCGAGTTCATCGACGGTTTCATCGCCCGCACCCAATCCGGCGCCGTGGGCCTCGCCGGCATGATGCTCATTATCCTGGTGGCGATCCAGCTCCTGTCTTCGGTGGAAAACTCGTTTAACGCCGTATGGGGCGTCAAACGCGGACGCAGCATGTTTCACCGGATCGTTTTCTATTGGAGCATCATCTCGCTGGGAGCGGTTCTGGCGTTTGCCGCCCTGAGTCTATTCTCCCTGTCCTTCACGAACCTTTTCCAGCGCCTGCCGCTCGGCCAGCAGCTTCACGATCTCCTGCAATGGCTGACACCGCTGCTTTCCCTGATGCTCCTGGTTTTTCTCCTCACCCTCTTCTACCGTTTCATGCCCAACACCTTCGTCACCTGGCGGGCGGCCGCCTGCGGGGCGATCGTGGCCGCCCTGCTGCTGGCCCTGAACAATGCGCTGACCTTTATTTACGTCCAGCGCGTGGTGACCACCTACAATATCTACGGCTCGGTCGGCATCCTGCCCGTATTCATGCTGGGCCTGTTTGTTTTCTGGTTGATTCTTCTCTTCGGCGCTCAGGTCACCTACGCGGTACAAAACGCCAATTTTCTCAGCAACCAGGAGCTGTGGAAACGGATCAGCCACAGCACGCGCGAGCTGCTGAGCCTGATCGTCCTGGTGCTTGCATGCCGGCGTTTCCGAGCCTGCGGGCCGGCCTATTCCAGCGACGATCTGACTTCCCTGGTCCGCGCTCCCAGCCAGGTGGTCAACGAGTGCCTGTCCCGCCTGGTCGAGATCGGCTACCTGGTCGGCATTCCCGGAAGCGGAGCCCAGACCTCCCAGGTCACGCACTACCAACCGGCCCGGCCCCTGGAAAAAATCACCCTCGCGCAATTCCGCCGGGATTTCGAGGACCATGGCAACAGCGATGCCATCGAGTTGCTCGACGATCTCGATCCGATCGTGAAACATTACCAGGACGAGGTCCGGAACGTCGAAACAAACCGGTTCGGGAACCGCAGCATCAGCGATCTCCTCGAAGAGGAAGACACCCGGCCCGCCCCCGGCCGGAAAGACCCGCCGGCCGGCAAACCCTGACTCCGCCCGCCCCGTCCATACCGCGAAGAACCGTTGACACCCCGCGACCGGCGCTTACATTCTCATCGCTTTTATATTCAAACCACTCGGCACGACCTCACAACTCATGATCACCTGGATTCAGACCCGTTTTCAGACCGGCTACAAGATTCTGTTCTTTGTCGTTCTTCTCGTCATTATCGTCGCCTTCGTCTTCACCATCGGCGAAGCGCCGGGGCTGGGACGGGGCCAGCCGCGCGGAGAAGCGGTCGACTATTTCGGCTACAACCTTCGCAGTGACAGGGATCTGCAGGAACTCTACCGGCTGGCCGGCATCAGTTTCTACATCCAGCACGGCCGCGACGGGGGCGAGCGCCTGCAACCCTACGCCCTGGAGCGCGTGGCCTACCTCCAAACCGGCCGCGATTTGGGAATCCCGACTCCCTCCACGGCGGAACTCCAGAATTTTGTTCGTTCCCTGGACGGATTCCGGGGTCCCGACGGGCGGTTCGACGGCCGCCTTTACTCCGAGTACCTCGATAACGTCGAGGCCCATCCGCGCATGAGCCAGGACGACGTGGCGCGCGTTTTCGAGGAGGATTTCATTGTCGAAAAGGTGCGCGCTCTGCTCAGCGGCCCCGGTTATGCCCTTCCGCAGGCGGTTCGGCGAGACCTGGCCCGGCAGAGGACCGAATGGACCGTTGAACTGGCCTCGCTGCCGCTCGCCGATCTCGATGTCGACGTCGAACCGGACGATGAAGACCTGAGAACCTTTTACGAGGAAAACGACTTCCGCTACGAAGTACCGCCCCACAAAGTGGTCTCCTACGTCGTTTTTGAGTCGGACCGCTACCTCGATGAAGCGGAAGCGCCCTCGGAGGCGGAAATGCGCGAGTATTTCGAACGGAACCGCGGAGATTTCTCCCTCCCGGAGGAGGAGATTCCCGAGGCCGACGAACAATCCGACAGCGACGACGAAGCCGGTGATGCCGAACCCCGCGAGGTTACATTTGACGACGTGAAGGACCAGGTTGAAGCCGTCCTCAAACGTCGCGCCGCCCGCCGCCTCGCCGAGCAGGCGGCCTCCGATTTCACCTTTGCCCTTTTCGAGGGCGGATTCGAAATGAACTCGGACGAACTCGCCGCCAAGATCGACGAGTGGGAGCTCCACCGGGAAACCCTGGTGCCGTACCCGGAGGGCGAACGGCCCGCCATCATTCGGGATAGCCGCCCCCTCAATGAAGACCGTTTCTATTCCGACCCGCAGTCACTGGGAGACAACATGATCGTGATCCTGCTCGACGACATCCACCCGGCCTACATTCCGCCCTTCGAGGACGTCCGCGACCGGGTCGCGGCCGACTACCGCGAGGAGGAGACCCGGCGCCTTCGGGCCGAGCGCGGCAACCGGATCCACGAAACCCTGGTGGCAAAACTGGGCGAGGAAGTCGGCTTCGAGGAAGCCGCGGCGGAGGAAGGCCTGGCGGTGCGGTCCTTCGAACCCTTTACACTTCAGTCGCCTCCCGGCGACCTCAGCCGTTCCGTGTTGGGCCGCCTGCAGGAACTGCGTCCGGGTCAGGTTTCCCGCATGATCCAGGAAAACGACACGGCCTATTTTCTTTACATCCGGGACCGCGAAGTCCCGGAAATCGACGAAACCCACGAGGATTTTATCACCCGCCTGGAGCAGACCCGCAGTTTCTCGGCAAACTTTACCGGGCAATTCGCGATCCAGGAAATCCAGCAACGCGCCATGCCGCGCACCACTCAGCCCGCGCGGTAACGCCCGAACCGTTCATGCCGCTCTATTTTTACCGTCCCGCAAAGACACCCTGCCGGCTCTGTGGCCAGGGCTTCGAGCGGTGGGAAAAGGCGGGCGACCCGCGACTGACCGAATGCGAAAAATGCGGCCAGGCGGTCTCCGCCCAACTCCCGGTGTCGGTTCACACGCCGAAACAAACCCGCAAGCCGTCGGTCAGTGAAGCAAAGAACGCCGGTTTCACGGTTCTGAAGCGGATATCCAGCGGAGAGTACGAAAAACAATGAACCCGGGGCCGGACGAGCCCGGAGTGACGCGGCAGCCCGCCGTTGCGAAATCGCGCCGGCGGGATGCCGGCACCTGAATCGGCCGGGGCGGTCCCGGACCGATGAACCGCAATCGCCTGAACCCACGACCGCCGGGACGCCCGAGGGTCTCCATTCCCATTTTTTCATTATGATCAACCTGAACCGAATCTCCGTGCGCTACGGCGAGCGCACGCTTTTCAACGAAATCTCCGCAACGATCGGCCAGCACGACCGCATCGGCCTGGTGGGTGTGAACGGCTCGGGCAAATCCACCTTTTTCAAGCTCCTGCTCGAAGAGGTCGAACCCCACGACGGGACGGTCGAAAAGCCGGATTACGTCACGCTCGGCTACCTGCCGCAGGACGGGATCTCATCGGTCGGACGCACCCTTTATGCCGAAGCCGAATCCGCCTTCGCCGACGTGCTCACACTGCAGCGAAAAATCGACGCCGCAACCGAAAAAATGTACGAGCTCGATCCCGCTGAAGAAGCCTATTACGAGATCATCGACACAATCGGCGAATGGGAGCAGCAACTGGAGGACCACGAACCGGAAAAGATGAAATCCCGCATCGAACGTATCCTGCACGGCCTCGGTTTCTCCCGCCAGGACCTCGAGCGCGACACGGGCGAATTCTCGGGGGGCTGGCAAATGCGCATCGCCCTGGCCAAACTCCTCCTGCAAAACCCCTCCCTCCTGCTCCTCGACGAACCCACCAACCACCTCGACATCGTCTCCCAGTACTGGCTGGAGCAGTACCTGCGAAACTACCGCGGAGCCCTCATGGTGATCTCGCACGACAAAGCATTCCTCAACGCGGTCACCAACAAGACGTACGAGCTCAAGCTCGGCGTCCTGAACACCTACTCCGGCAACTACGACCTCTACGAGAGGGAGAGCGCGGCCCGGATCGCGGCCCGGCGCAAGAAGGCGGCCGAACAAAAGAAGGAGATTGCCCGGCAGAAGGAGTTCATCAACCGCTTTCGGTCCAACCAAAAGAAAGCCAGCATGGTGCAGAGCCGGATCAAACAACTGGACAAGACCGAGATCATCGAACCCGAGCGCGAGGAAAAGAAGATTTTTTTCCGCTTTCCCGAGCCTCCCCCGGCCAGCCAGAAGGTGGTCGAGCTGACCGACGTGCACAAGGCTTACGGGGAGATCAAGGTCTTCCGCGGCCTGAGCCTGCGGATCGACAAGGGGGATCGCATCGCGGTGGTCGGGGTAAACGGCGCCGGCAAGTCCACCCTCGCCCGCATTCTCGCCGGGATCGAACCGATCGACGCGGGTGAGCGGGCGGTCGGCGTCAACACCGTCCTCGGCTATTTCGCCCAGCAACAGGCGGAGGAACTCGACCCTGACCGGACCGTCCTGGAGGAAGTGGAAACGGCCGTGGTGGACAATCCGGAGGCCAATCCCCGGGCGGCCCTGGGCGCCCTGCTCTTCAGCGGCGGCGAACAGCACAAACCGGTCAGCGTGCTCTCGGGGGGCGAACGCAACCGGGTCGCCCTGGCCAAAATCCTCATGCGCCCGGCCAACTGCATGATTCTCGACGAGCCCACCAACCACCTGGACATCCGCAGCAAATCCGTCCTCCAGGACGCCATCAAGCTCTTCCCCGGCACGGTGATCCTCGTGAGTCACGACCGCGATTTTCTCGACCCCGTGGTCAACAAGGTGCTCGAGGTTCGTCCCGACGGAAGCCGCATGCTCACCTGCAACGTCAGCGACTACATCGCCCGGATGGAGATGGAAAACGCCGGGGCCGGGAATTAAAGGTTTGAATGCGGGCGGTGCGCCTTGACATGCTGCCCGGAAATGTGTCGACCCTTTGCCCTCTTTGCCCTGCTGACGCTCCTTCTCATCATGTTGAACGCAAACGCCCACCTCGCGGCCGGCGCCGGAGACCCCAACCGCCGCGCCGACCTCGAGCTCTTGCTCGAACGCCTCATCCCCAGCCGCCCGCCCCCCAACGAGCGCATGAACCTCCACGATTCAACCTGGGAGGACTGGGTGGAGCGCACCGGAGAGCTCCCGCCCGACTTCGACGCCCTGCCGTCGAACGCGGCACTGCCCGACCCGCTGATGCTCGTCGAGGGCGGGGATCGCGTGCCGGTGGAAACCGCCGACCAGTGGCAACGGCAGCGCCAATGGATCCGCGAGCAGATCGAGCACTGGGTTTTCGGAACCATGCCGCCCCCCCCGGACAACCTCCGCGTGGCCTCGACCAGCGAGCGCCGCGAGGGCGACCTCACGGTGCGCGACGTCGTGATCGAATTCGGTCCGGACCACGCGGCCAAACTCCACCTGCAATTGATGATTCCCGACGGCGAGGGCCCGTTCCCGGTATTTCTCACCAACCACGCCCCCAACCGTTCCTTCTGGGTACGGCCCGCGATCAACCGCGGGTACATCGCCTGTCATTACCGCGCCACCGATCCGTACTACGGATTGCCGGACGATTCCGACACCTTTATCGACGTCTACCCGGATTACGATTTTTCCGCCCTCGGTCGGTGGGCCTGGGCCGCGGCGCGGGCCGTCGACTACCTGCAGACGCTCCCCGAGGTCATCGAGGACCAGATCGGCCTGACCGGTCACTCCCGCAACGGCAAACAGGCCCTTCTCGCCGCCGCCTTCGACGACCGGATCGGGGCGGTCGCCGCCTCCAGCGGATTGACCGGCGAAGCCCATCCCTGGCGTTTCACCTCCGATCCCTACGTGGTGGAAAGCGTCCAGCTCCTGACCGGGGCACGGCCGCACTGGTTTCATCCGCGCCTGCGGTTCTTCACCGGCCGGGAGCATAAACTTCCGGTCGACCAGAACATGCTGATGGCCCTGATCGCACCCCGCGGCCTCATGCTGTATTCGGCCTACTCCGAGTCCAGCGCCAGCGCCCTCGCGATCGAACAGGCCTACCGCAGCGCGCGCGAAGCCTACCGTTTTCTCGACGCGGAAGATAAAATCTGGATGCACCTGCGCGACGGCGAACACGGAACCGAAGTGGCCGACGTGGAGAAATTCATGGACTTCTTCGATGCCGTTTTCGGCCGCAAGGATTTCCCCAAATCGGAAACCTGGATATACGGCTACACCTTCGACGACTGGAAAGACCGCACCGGCACAACGATCGAGCCGGCCGAATTTCCGGCCCGTAAAACCGGCGACTTCCTGCTCGACCCCTCCGGCGTCCCCGTTGCCTCAACCGCCGCCTGGGAGGAGCTCGCCACCGGGATCCGGACCCGCATCGGGAAGGTGCTCGGGAAAGCGCCGCCCGCGCTGCCGGCCCGCCATGCCACGGCTCTCCGCGAGAACGCCCCTCCCCGCCGGAACCCGCTGGAGCTCGTTTTCGACCGGCCCCGGGGCGATGACATCTGGAGGGAACGCCTCGCCCGCGAGGGCATGGGCGTGTCCGGTTTTTCCTACGGACCGGGCCTCGACGCCGACCTCTTCTACCCCATCGATACCGACGGTCGCCCCAAGGAGGGACCTTGGCCCGTCGTTATATGGCTCCATCCCTACGCCCACGCCGTCGGCTGGTCGGCCAAAGACCCCTGGAACCCGCGCCGGCCCGACTTCGTGCGCGACCAGCGGCCGGATTTCGGATCCCTCGTCCGGCGCGGATTCGCCGTTGTTGCCTTCGACCAGATCGGCTACGGGAGCCGCACCCACGAGGCGCGGCCGTTTTACCAACGTTATCCGGAGTGGACGCTGATGGGCAAGATGGTGACGGACACGCGGGCCGTTATCGAGGCTGCCGCCGCCATCGAATCGATCGACGCCTCGCGGATTCACCTGCTCGGCTACGCCCTCGGGGCCAAGGTCGGGCTCTTTACCGCCGCCCTGGACGACCGGGTCGCGGGCCTCGTCGCCATCAGCGGCATGCACCCGCTCCGCGAGGGGCAGCCCGGCGACGGGACCGAGGGAATCCGCCACTACTCCCACCTCCACGGTTTGATTCCCGGTCTCGGGTTTTTCGTCGAACAGCCGGAACGGCTGCCCTTCGACTACGACGAAGTCCTGGCTCTGGCGGCCCCGAAACCCATCCTCGTCGTCGCCCCCGAACTGGATCGCTACAATCCGGTGGACGGGATCCGGCGCCAGGTCGACGCAGCCTCCCGGATTTACCGGTTGCACGGCATACCGGAAGCCCTCGAATTACGGACCCCGCGCGATTTCAACCGTTTTCCGCGCACGCTGCAGGACGAGGTGTTCGACGCGTTGGAAACCCATGCCCGGTAGAGCGGCTTTTCCCATTATTCGCTTGCCACCACCGGCGGCCGGTGCCTTACCAAAAGGTCGCGGTTCGGCCGCGGGGATCCCGCCATGTCACGGTCATTTTCCATAACGATTTTTGCCGTCACCGGCGCCTTTTTCGCCGCGTTCTTTGTCTGGCCCATCTGGAAGATCCTGCAGGGCGGTCTGCTCGACGCCGACGGCACCCTGACGTTCGCCTACCTCGTCGAGGTTTTCGCCAACCCGATTTACCTCGAAGGGCTTCGCAACGCGTTTTTCATGGCGGTGTTCTCGACCCTGCTGTCGTTCCTCATCGCGATGCCCCTGGCTTACCTGGCGGACCGCTTCGTGTTTCCGGGCAAGGTATGGCTCACGGCCCTCATTCTCATCCCCATTATCCTGCCCCCGTTCGTGGGCGCCATCGGGGTAAAACAAATGCTCGGCCAGTACGGCGCGGTCAACGCCCTGCTCACGCAGGCCGGCCTGCTCACCGACGGCGCCACCATCGACTGGCTCGGTCGGGGACGATTCTGGGGCGTCGTCATTATGAACGCCCTCCACCTTTACCCGATTTTCTTTCTCAACCTGGTCGCCTCTCTCGCCAACGTCGACCCGGCCATGGATGAGGCGGCGGAAAACCTCGGAGCCACCCGCCTGCGCCGGTTCCGCAAGGTCACATTTCCCCTCATTCGCCCGGGCCTCTTTGCCGGGGGCACCATCGTCTTTATCTGGTCGTTCACCGAACTGGGCGTACCCCTCATTTTCGACTACACCCGGGTGACCTCCGTCCAGATTTTCGCCGGTATCCGGGACATCGGGGCCAATCCCTTCCCCTACGCCCTGGTCATCGTCATGCTTCTCTTTACCCTCCTCTTCTACGGCCTGGGCAAGGGATTTTTCGGCCGGGCCAACTACGCCATGATGGCCAAAGCGGGCACGGCGGCCGAAGCCAGGCCGCTCGGGCGGCTGGCCGGCTGGGGATGCAGCGCGCTGTTCCTGCTCGTCACCCTGGTGGCCGTCCTCCCCCACATCGGCGTGGTGCTGATTTCATTCGCCCAGGATTGGTACCAAACGATCATCCCCGACAGCTGGACCCTGGAAAACTACGAAATCGCGCTCGGCCACACCCTGACGGTTCCCTCCATCGCCAACAGCCTGAAATACGCCAGCCTGTCCGCGCTGCTCGATGTCGTCCTGGGGGTCTGCATCGCCTACGTGGTGGTGCGGACGCGCCTGCCCGGCCGCCACATCCTCGATTCAGTCGCCATGCTTCCTCTCGCCGTCCCCGGGGTCGTGGTGGCCTTCGGCTATCTGGCCATGAGCCAGGAGGGGACGTTTTTCGAGTTCCTCAATCCGCTCGAGGACCCGACGATCCTGCTGGTGGTGGCCTACGCCGTACGCCGCCTTCCGTTCATGGTACGCTCCGCGGCCGCGGGATTCCAGCAGACCAGCGAGGAGTACGAGGAAGCCGCCCGCAACCTCGGGTGCCCTCCGCTCAAGGCCGTGTTCAAAATCCCCCTGCCGCTGATCAGCGCCAACATCATGGCGGGGGCCCTTCTCTGCTTTGCCTTCGCTATGCTGGAAGTATCCGACTCGCTCATACTGGCCCAGCAACAAATGTATTATCCCATCACCAAGGCGATTTACGAGTTGTTCCAGCTCATGGGCGAGGGTCGATTCGTGGCCTCCGCGCTCGGGGTTTGGGCCATGGCGTTTCTCGCCCTGACCATCATCGGGGCCGGCGCCCTCATGGGTAAACGGTTCGGAACAATTTTCCGGTTCTGAACACCGCCCGTCCTCGACAGCCGGATCGATTCGGGACAAAAATAGCCGCGCTCGATTTCCTTCCGTGAACATTCTCCACCGCTACATCTTCCGGAGCCTTCTCGCCGCCAGTTTTCTGGCGGTCGGGGTATTCGCCTTCGTTCTGATCGTGGGGAACGTTCTGCGCGACGTGCTCGGGCTCCTTACAGACGGGCAACTGAGCTTTCCGCTCTTTTTCCGACTCCTCTCGCTCCTCGTCCCCTACGTCATCGCCTACGCCCTGCCCCTCGGCATCCTGACCGGCGTCCTGCTCGTCCTCGGCCGCCTGTCGGCCCAAAGGGAAATCACCGCCATGCGTTCCGCCGGCATCAGTCTGTTTCAGATCTCCGCCCCCGTTTTTTTCCTCGCCGTCATCGGGGTCGCATTCTCCATAACGGTAAACTTTTACTACGCTCCCAACGCCCGCAGCCAGTACCGGGAGGACCTCAGTGCCTCGATCCGCGAGAACCCCCTGAACTACATTGTGGAGCGGCGTTTTGTCCGCGACTTCCCCGGGTACGTCATCTACGTCGGCGAGAAACGGGACGAGGAATTGCGCGACCTGTGGCTGTGGGAAATCGGGGACGAACGAATGGTCTCCCGGTTCCTTCACGCCGAGGAGGCCACGCTGGATTACGAAGCGGAAACCGAATCCATTCTCCTCATTCTGCGCGATGTCTTCGCCGAGGCCCGCAGCGCCGGTGATCCGGAAAACCTGCAGGAGGCCCGCCCGTCGCCCTCCATCGAGCGAACCACCATCCGCCTGCCCCTTCGGGGCATTCTCGGGAGGGGAACCGGATCGAAACGCTACGGCGACATGACCTTCAACGAGATTATCGGGGTGCGTGCCGAACTCCCGGACAGGCCGGGAGAGGATCACTTTTCCGAACTGATAAGCATACAGCTGAGCATCCAGGAGCGGTTCGCCATGGCCTTTTCGGTGCTTTCCCTGGCCCTGTTCGCCGTGCCGCTCGGGATCAGGATCCAACGCAGCGAAACCTCGTCCAACCTGGTCATCGCCCTGTGCCTGGCGATGGTATTCTATTTCCTGGTCATCGCCGTGGGCTGGTTCGAGACACGTCCCCGCCTGCGACCCGACCTGCTGGTGTGGTTGCCCAACCTCCTCTTCCAGGCCGCCGGCGTCTGGATGTTCCTGCGGGTGGAGAAGCTGTAGCGCGGGGCTCGCAAACCGCGCGGGCGGATTTACTGTTTACTCTTCGGCGGAAGTCCTGAATCATGAAACCTGACGCCGAATGCCGCCGACTCTGGCCGAAACGGCGTTTTGATTCAAAATTAGATCCAAACTATGACTCGAATAGCACTGGAATTCGTGCCGCCCAACAGGGAAGACGGCAAAGAACGAGCGATCGAAGACGCACAAAAGGTGCGCACTCTCTCCCGGGAATGCGGGATCGAGGGGAAGATCGACCACCTGATGATTCCCGGGATGATCGTGGAAGACGATGACCGCCCGGTGGAAATGAAGCCCAAGATGGATCCCCTGGAGACGTGGAAGGCGGCCTCGCCGGAACTGCCCGGATTTCGCGGCCTTTGCACCCAGGTGACCGCATTTCTCGACCGGGAGGCCCTGGCCGGGCGTTTCCGCGAACTGCGGGAAGCGGGCATGGACGGCATCATCTTCGTCGGGGTCCCCCGCACCATGGCCGACGGCGAAGGATCGGGCGTCGCTCCCACCGATGCCCTGGCCGATTTCCAGGAGCAGGTTCCCAACCGCGGCGTCATCCTGATCCCGACACGCCAGGACGAAGACGGGCGCTTCAACTTCAAATGCGAGCGGGGAGCGACCTTCGGAATGACGCAACTTCTTTATTCCGATTACATTGTGAAATTTCTCAAGGAATTCGCGGACAAACACCCGCACCGCCCGGAAGTCCTTTTGTCGTTCGGTTTTGTTCCGAAACTGGAACAGAAACTGGGGCTGATTCGCTGGTTGATCCAGGATCCGGGAAATCCGTTGGTGACCGATGAACAGGCGTTCGTCAGTCGATTGTCGGAAATGAGTCTGAAAGAAAAAAAGGAGAAACTGCTCGACCTCTACAAGCGAACCATCGACGGCGTTCAGGATCTCGGCTTTCCCATCAGCGTGCACCTTGAAGCCCCTTACGGTTTCACCAAACCGGCGTTCGAGACGTTCGCGACGCTGCTGGACTACTGGGAACCGGGAAAGAGCTGATCGCCCGAACAGGATGGTCCGGGGTCCCGAAGGCCCAGGAATCCCGCAGGATTTCCCCGGACCGCCCTGCCATCGGCGAACGGAACGGCTCGCCCACAGAATCCATCAACAACGCCTAAAACGGACACTGCTCCCGGTATGTCTGCCCAATCGTCAGACCAGGGCTCCGATTCAGATCCCGCGCAAACCGTCATTCCGCCGGGAGTGGCGCCACCTCCCGGACAGCCGCCGTTTCTCCCGCCGAGACTGCTGTTCTGGTGCAAGGTCGCGGGCATCGTTGCGGCCCTGTACCTGTTCATTGTCGGAGTGGGCGGAATGGGACATGCATTCAAGCTCTTCGGAGTCGAGTTTGCCGAGCGGGTGCTGACAGCGACCGCGAATCCCTTTACCGGCCTCTTCATCGGCATCCTGGCCACGTCGCTGGTGCAGAGCTCGTCGACCTCGACTTCGATCATAGTCGGCATGGTGGCGGGAGGGGCCCTGTCGCTCGAGGGGGCCATTTTCATGATCATGGGGGCCAATATCGGTACCTCGATCACCAGCGTGCTGGTATCGCTCGGACACATTCATCGCCCCCAGGAACTGCAACGGGCGTTCTCCGCGGCGTCCGTGCACTGCTTTTTTAATTTAACCTGCGTCGCCATACTCTTTCCCATCGAACTGGCCACGGGTTTCCTCCGGCACACCGCCGGTCTTTTCGCGGGAGTCTTCGAAGGCATGGGCGGGATGCGCCTGAGCAATCCCCTCAAGGCCGTGACGGAACCGGCCATCGAAGCGATCGCATGGATGGTCCAGGACCACGCCGTGTTCATGCTCGTGGCCACGGTCGCGCTGACCTACGGGATGTTGATTGTCATTGTGAAGCTGCTTCGCAGTCTGGTGCTGAAGAAGCTGGAATACTTTTTTGATACACACCTCTTCAGCACCTGGCAGCGGGCCATGCTCTTCGGATTGCTTTTGACCTTCGCCGTCCAGACCAGTTCGGTCCCGACGGCCCTGGTGGTGCCGCTGGCCGGAGCCGGTATCCTGCGGCTGAACCAGGTTTATCCCTACTGCCTCGGTTCGAACGCCGGAACCACGCTGACCGCCATGCTCGCCGCACTGGCCACGGGCCGCGAAACCGCGGTCATCGCCGCATTCGCCCACCTCCTGTTCAATGTGGCCGGACTCCTTTTGATTTGGCCGATCCCGGCCATCCGCAATATTCCCCTGAAAGTGGCGGAACGTATGGGGAAACTGGCCTTTCGCCACCGGTATGTCCCCGTATTGGCCCTCGCCCTGATTTACTTTATCATCCCGACTGTGGTATTGTTGCTCCTGCGATAAGCCGAATCCGACGACAGCCGGCCCCCGGAACCTCCCTTACGTTACCAAGCAAGAATTCCATCGAGACAAACAGAACATGTGGCGCAACCTATTCAGCCTTTTCCGCAAAGACACCCTGTTCACCCAGGCGCTGGCGGAGTCCCACCAAATGCTGGACATCGACCTGCGGATGTTCGAAGCATCGGTGGAATCGCTCCGTCGCTCCAGCGACGGAGCGATCGAAGTCAACCTGCGGGAAATGGATAAGGAGATCAACCGATTCGAACGCGACGTCCGGGAGAAGGTCCTGACACACCTGGCGGTGAGCGGGCCCAGCGATCTCTCCTCCGGGCTCGTCCTGGTGAGCATCGTCATCGATATCGAGCGAATCGGGGACTACGCCAAGAACATTTACGACCTCGCCCGCTACCACCCGGAACGGCTGGACGGGGGAAGCCTCGAACCCGAGGTCGCCGACGTCGAATCGCGCACCACCACACTTTTCCGGGATATGGTTACCGCTTTCCGGACAAGCGACCAGGAAAAGGCCCGGGAGATCATGATCGACTACAAGGGCGCCCTGTCGGCGGACTGCGAGAAAATCGTGGAAAAGATCGTCCGCGGCAAAGCGCCCGATCTCGACGCCGGAACCAGTGCCGCGATTTCCCTCTACGTCCGGTACCTCAAGCGGATCGGGGGACATTCCCGGAATATCGTCACCAGCGTGGTCAATCCCTTCCCGCGCATCGGGTACCGGGAAAAGAAGCGCAACGGAAACGATTCCTGACCGTCCCGCGGGCTGCTTGCATCAGCCTCTACCGTCCTCCCGGCATAAAGCCCCGGTCGCTCTTCGCGGCAAACTGAAAAAATGCCGCCGTTTCCGGGTGCCCGTCCAAACCCGCCTCACGCATCGCCTCCAGGGCCTGGGTCCGGTTGAATCCCCGCCGGTAGAGGAGGCGGTAGGCCTCTTTGATACGGTCAACCTGCTCCGGACCGTACCCGCCCCGTTCCAGCCCCACCTTGTTGAATGAACGGATCAACGCCGGGTTACCGTCCGCGATGAGGTAAGGCGGCACATCCTGGATAATCTTCGAACAGCCTCCGATCATGGCGCGAAGCCCGATCCGGCAAAACTGGTGGGCGCCGGAAAGCCCCCCGAAAACCACGTGGTCCCCGACCTCGACGTGTCCCGCGAGCGTCGCGTTGTTGCTCAGGATAACGTGATTGCCCACCCGGCAGTCGTGGGCGACATGCGCATAGGCCAGGAAGTGGTTGTCGCTGCCGATCTCGGTGAAATCGCCGTCGTCGGTCGCGGCGTGAATGGTGCAGAATTCCCGGAAGACATTCCGGTCCCCGATCCTGAGCCCCGGAGACCCTCCCCGGTATTTCAGATCCTGGGTTTTAAGCCCGATACAGGCGTAGGGAAAAATCTCGCAATCGCGCCCGACCGAGGTCCGCCCCTCCACCACCGCATGGTGCCACACCCGGGTGCCGCCACCCAGTTCCACCTGCCCCCCGATGTAGGCGAAGGCGCCGACCGACACGCCCTCCCCCAGTACGGCGCCGTCCTCGACGACGGCGGAGGGATGAATGGAGGCGGTCATGTCGAATCGCCGGGTTCCTCAATCAGGAACATGAGCTCCGCCGAGGACACCACCTTGTCATCCACCTTGCAGACCGCTTCCGCCACGCCGATTTTTTTCCCCCGGGATTTGGTCAACTTGACCTCGATAACCAATTGATCGCCCGGCGTCACCGCCTTGCGGAACTTCACCTTGTCGCAGCTCATGAAGAAGGCCAGCTTGGCCTTATTCCGGATTTTCCGGAGCATCATGACACCCGCCGCCTGGGCCATCGCCTCGATTTGCAACACCCCCGGCATGACCGGTTCGCCCGGAAAGTGCCCCTGGAAATACGGCTCGTTGAACGAAACGTTCTTGATCGCAACCAGCCGGTCGTCCTCGGTGAAATCGACGATCCGGTCGATCAGGACGAACGGATAGCGGTGCGGCACCGTCTCGAGGATGTGGCCGATACTCAGCGACGTGGCATCGGGACTCACAACCACCGGTTTGCGGGCCGGCTTCTTTTGGGCCTTCTTTCCCGCTTCCATCCGCTCCGACAAGGCCTGCGTGAGCTCGGAGTTGATGGCGTGCCCGGGGCGCATTGCGATAATATGGGCTTTAAGCGGGAAGCCCAGCAGGAAAATGTCGCCGACAATATCCAGAATCTTGTGACGGACAAACTCATCGGCAAACCGAAGCGGCTCCTTGGAAAGGACCTTGTCCCCTTTCAGCACAACCGCGTTCTCCAGACTGCCGCCGCGAATCTTGCCCATTTTGAGGAGCTCCTCGATCTCCTCGTAAATGGTGAAGGTCCGCGCCGCCGCAATCTGGTGGGTGTAGGTCTCGGGTTCGATCTCCAACGACAGGTGCTGGGTGTGAATGCCCCGATCGTCGGTGGACGTACAGGAAATCTTGAGGCCGTCATAGGGCAGCGCCACCACGGAGGAATTATTGCGGGTCACCGAGACGGGAGCATCCAGCACGTAGTACTCCCTCTCCGACTCCTGCTCCACCGGACCGGCTTCGTTTATGGCCTCGACGAACGGGCGCGCCGACCCGTCGAGGATGGGCGGTTCGCTCGCATTCATCTCGATGATCACATTGTCCACGCCGCATCCGTGCAGGGCGCTGAGCACGTGTTCAACGGTGTGAATTTTGGTGTGTCCGGAGGTGAGCGTGGTGCTGCGGACCAGGTCGGAAACCAGCGAAATGTGCGGCCGGATCTCCGGCTTGTTGTAAACGTCCACCCTTCGGAAAACGACCCCGTGGCCGACCGGCGCCGGCTTGAAGGTCAATTGGACATCATCGCCCGTGTGCAGGGCCTTGCCCTTGACCGTGGCTTCACGCTGAATCGAGCGTTGCTTCATAAGAATCTAATGCTTGGATAAAAATGAAATGTTCTAACCGCCGCCCGGATTCTTGTAAAGCACCATAAGTCCGGGCCCGGAAGTGGGGTCCGCCACCGCCGGACGCAAACGGGAGTCTTGACACTTCTCGTCCGGAAGCGGTTATAAATAAATCGCGGAAAGTCCGGCACCCTCTCCCGGGAAAAATCCGCCGCTCAACCAGGGCGGTCCGGAAACGTGCCCGCCGGTTCGCGACACACCGAATCTCAATTTTTTTTATCATGGCCAAAGCAACCGAACTGAGAAAAGGCAAAGTCATCAATCACAACGGAACCCCCCACCAGGTCCTCGATATGCAGCATCGCACCCAGGGACGGGGACAGGGATGGGTCCAGGCCACCCTCAGGAACCTGGAGAACCGGGCCAGTTCGGTGGTCAAGTTCGGCTCCACCGATTCGATCGACGTGTTGATGACGGAAAACCAGCGTTACGAATTCAGCTACGAGGACGGCGCTCACTACGTGTTCATGGATCCCGCGACCTTCGAGAGCATCGAGGTCTCCGGCGATATCGTCACCGACCAGGTCAAAAAATTCCTCGTCCCCAACAAGGAATACGACTTTCTCATCATCGAGGGGAAACCGGTCGAAATCGTCCTTCCCGCATCCGTGGACCTGAAGGTCGTCGAATCGCCCGAAGGTGTACGCGGCGACACCGCCACCAACGTGCAAAAACCGGCCACCACCGAAACCGGCTTAATCGTTCAGGTCCCCCTTTTTATCAAAGAGGGCGAAGTGATCAAGGTCAGCACGGCGGACGGCTCCTACATGGGACGGGCCTAACACCGTGAACGGTTAAAAGGAATAATCAGGCGGCGAACGACGTTTCGCGCCCGCCTATTACTCTCCTCTGATCAAGTCCTTTTACCTTTTCACTTTATATCTTTGACTTCCTAAGCCACCCGCTCGACCACCAGGGGGGACGGATTGGGACGCTTGGGTGCCAGCCGGTAGGCCGCCTTGAAATACTCAAGGGCCTGCTCCAGCTTGGCCTCGCTGTTGTAGTGAATCATCATCAGCGGCTCCCCCTGCTTCACCTGGGTCCCGACCTTGCGGATTTCGGAGACGCCCACCGCGTAGTCGATCTTTTTGTTCTTCGCATCCTTGCCCGCACCAAGCAAACTGACCCCGCGGGCGATCATGGCGGCGTTGATGGTGTGAACGTACCCGCGCTTGGGAGCGGGGAGCTTGCGCACATGCTTGGCCTTGGGGAACTTCTCCGGGTCGTCGATATAACTGACGTCCCCGCCCTGGGCGGCCACCATCTCCTTGAACATCTTCAAAGCGGACCCGTCCTTGATGTGTCGCTGGACGGTTTGTTTCGCCGAGAGGGTCGAGCCGGCCACACCGGCCAGGCGGACAACCTCCATACCCAGTTTCAGCACGAGTTCCTGCAGGTCCTCGGGCCCCTCGCCCTTCAGGAGTTCGATCGCCTCCTTGACCTCCAGGGCGGTCCCCACCGTGTTGCCCAGCGGCTGGTTCATATCGGTCACCAGGGCGACACAGCGGCGCTTCATCGAGCGCCCGACACGGGTCATCGTGCGGGCCAACTGCTTGGCCTGTTCGAGATCCTCGATGAAGGAGCCGTTACCCCACTTGACGTCGATAATCAACCCCTCGGCTCCCTCGGCCAGTTTCTTACTCAGTACCCCGGCGGCGATCAAGGGAAGGCTCGGAACGGTTCCCGTCGTCTGCCGCAGTTCGTAGAGCTTGCTGTCGGCGGGAGAAATATCCGGGCTCTGCGCCACAATACCGCAGTGGATCCGGTTGAGCTGCTTGACGAACTGGTCGATCGTGAGTTCGGTCTTGAAACCCGGGATCGCGCTCATCTTGTCCAGCGTCCCGATGACAAATTCCTCGTCCGTACCCGACATCATGGGCATGACAACCCCGCTGGCGGCGGCGAGCGCCACCAGTACCATGGACGTCTTGTCGCCCACGCCCCCGGTGGAGTACTTGTCGATCTTCGGGCGGGTGAGCTTCGACAGGTCGATCACCTCCCCGGAAAGCATCATCTCCTCGGTCAGGATGGCGGTCTCGGCCGCCGACATGCCCCGAAAATAAATCGCCATGGCCAGGGCCGCCAACTGGTGCTGAGGCATTTCCCCGTCCAGCATGGAGTCGACGATGTAGCGAATCTCATCCTGATTGAATTCCCCGCCGTCCCGTTTCTTTTCAATCAGATAAGAAAACGACGGCTTAACGAAGCGACGATTTGCCAGAGTCTTTTTTCTCATACTTGTACGTGTTTTAGACACCCTGCAGACAGGATGCCGCAAACCGTTAAGGATAAAGTTATTAAAGAAGACATGTCGAGCTTTTTTTTAAACAATTTTAACCCGTCACCCCGCTTCCCACCCCCCGGAAACCGCCCGGACCGGCGTTTTTCTGAATTCCGAACTTGCTCTTGAGGACCGGGTTCCTTCGATTTCAAGCATGGAAATCGGATTCAACGTGGCGGAGGCCCTGGAAGCAGTTGTGGCGGAGGCGGCCTCGGGGCTGGAGGTTTTTGACGAAACATTCGTCCCGGATCTGCGCCCGGCGGACCCCCGTTTCGGCGATTTCCAGGCCAACGGCGTTCTCCCGTTCGCCAAAAAACAGGGCCGGAACCCGCGGGAACTGGCCGGGGCCCTGGTCGCCGCCCTCGGCGACGCGATCGGGACGGACTTCGCCGTCGGCGTCGCCGGACCGGGATTTATCAACTTCACCCTGAAACCGGCCGCGCTGCTTCGCTGGCTGCGCATCTACGGTAGCGGGAAAGACCTGGAGGCGGGGGCCGCCGGCCTGCACCGCGGCAGGAAGCTGGTGATCGACTACAGCTCACCCAATACGGCCAAACAGATGCACGTGGCCCACATTCGCTCCATGGTGATCGGCGAGGCCATCAGCCGCCTTTTCGAGTTTTCGGGGGCCGCCGTTATCCGCGACAATCACATCGGCGACTGGGGCACACAGTACGGCAAGTTGATTTACGCCTACAAACACCACCTGGATCCCGAAGCCCTGGAAAAGGACCCCCTGGAGGAATTGGAACGCCTTTACAAGAAAGGTGACGCCCTGT
Source organism: Verrucomicrobiota bacterium (assembly GCA_003565135.1). Taxonomy (GTDB): domain Bacteria; phylum Verrucomicrobiota; class Verrucomicrobiia; order Opitutales; family T3Sed10-336; genus PXDC01. The sequence goes on along the minus strand of PXDC01000071.1, from coordinate 6,373 downwards.
GCCGGGAGGATCCGGAAGTGCTGGAGCGGGCGCGGGCCGAACTGGTCGCGTTGCAGCGGGGCGATGCGGAAAACCAGAGACTCTGGGAGGAAATCAATGGCATCAGCGAGAAGGCTTTCGAGGAGATTTACGCCCGCCTGGACATTCGGTTCGACGCCCAACTGGGCGAGAGCTTCTACCGGGACAAGGTCGGGGAGGTTTACGCCGAGCTGGTGGACCACAGGATCGCCGAAGAGAGCGAGGGCGCCCTGGTGGTGTTCCATCCGGAACACCCCCGCTTCAAAAAACAGCCCTTTATCATCCGCAAATCCGACGGGGCCAGCAACTACGCCTCCACCGACCTGGCCACGGTCCTCTACCGGGTTCGGGAATGGCAGGCCGAAAAAATCATCTACGTCACCGACGGGAGGCAGCAGGACCATTTTCAACAGCTCTTTCTTACCGTGGAGAAATGGTTCGCCGCCGCCGGGCGGGCGGTCCCGGAACTCGACCACGTCTGGTTCGGCACCATCCTCGGGGAGGACGGCAAAGCCATCAAAACCCGGACCGGCAATCCCATCAAGTTGAAGGACCTGCTCGGTGAGGCGGAGCAGCGGGCCCGGGCGATCGTCGACGAGAAAAACCCGTCGCTCCCGGAGGAGGAAAAAGCGGCGATCGCGCGCGCGATCGGCATCGGGGCGATCCGCTACGCGGACCTGGCCCAGAACCGGACCAGCGATTACGTTTTCTCCTGGGACAAGGTCCTGAGCCTGGAAGGAAACACCGCCCCCTATCTCCTCTACGCCGTGGCCCGCATCCACAGTATTTTCGCCCGTATGGGGGAAAACGCCGGAGCCGAAGAGTCCGCCGCCACACCGTTCGAAACCGACCAGGAACAGAAACTGGCCCGGAAGCTCCTCGCTTTTCCCGAGGTCCTGAAGATGACCCTGAGCGACCTGCGCCCCCATTTTCTATGCACCTATCTGTACGAACTGGCCGGAGATTTCAGCGGATTCTACAACGCGGACAAAGTCCTGGTCGACGACCCGGGCATCCGGGCCCGGAGGATCCTGCTCTGCCGCCGGACGCTCCTGATTCTGGAGGAAGGTCTCCGCCTGCTCGGCATCCGGACGCTTAAACGCATGTAAACGTCTTTACGCTTTCAATACAACCTGCTAAGGATTTCCCTTTCGCCACCGGGCTTTCCCTTCCGGTTTCGTGCGTTACGGTTGTTTCGCAAATTCAATGATTCCCGTCTGGTCAATCCTGAAACCGTTTGTCGGTCCGCGATTTATTTTCCTCCTCGCCGCCTACGCCGGCATTTTCGTCGTCAGCCTGTGGATGGCCTACCTGCTGCGCTTCGATTTTCAGATATCCCCCCGTTACCAGTACGAACTGTTCGTCGTCTACACCTGGATCATCCCGATCAAGCTGATTCTACTCTTTGCCTTCCGCCAATTCGCCGGGCTTCTCAGCTACTTCAGCACCCCCGATCTCTGGCGCATCTTTTCCGCGCTTTCCCTCGGCTCCCTGATCATTGCCCTGATGTGGTGGCTTCCCCTGGTGGAGGCGGTTCCGCCGCGCAGTGTCATCATGGCGGATTTTCTCTTCAGCTTTATGGGCGTCGCCGGCCTGAGGCTGGCCTTCCGCATCGCGCGCGAACGCTACGCCAACGGCCATAAATCGGGCGCCACCGCCGCCCGTCCCGTCGCGATCATCGGGGCCGGAGACGTCGGGGCCAATCTCGCCCGCGAGCTTCGCATCAAGTCCGGACTCGGGCTGAATCCGGTGGCTTTTTTCGACGACGACCCCAAAAAATGGCATTCCCGGATCTACGACATCCCCGTCATGGGCGCCCCCGAAATCCTGGAACAGGACCAGAATCGGGAACGGTTCGAGGAGGTCATTCTCGCCATTCCGAACGCCACCGCCCAGCGGATGGGTGAAATCGTCAAACTGCTGCAGCGCACCCGGCTCAAATTCGAAACCGTCCCGTCGATGTTCCAGCTGGTCACCGGCAAGGTGCGGGTCTCGCAGCTGCGTCCGGTGGAGATCCAGGATCTGCTGGGACGCGAGTCCGTCCGGGTCGAAACGGAAAACATCAAACAGGTTATCGAGGGTCGGATCGTCCTCGTCACCGGCGCCGGCGGCAGCATCGGAAGCGAACTCTGCCGGCAGATCATCCGCTATCACCCCAAACGGCTGCTCATGGTCGATCAATCCGAGGTTCAGCTCTACCCCATCGAGCAGGAACTAAGCGACGAAGGTTTCGGCGGCATTGTCCTTCCCCTGGTGGCCAATGTGACCGACGTCCAGCGCCTGCGCTTCATTTTCGGGCGCTACGGTCCCGATGTCGTCTTCCATGCCGCCGCCCACAAGCACGTCCCCATGATGGAGGGGCAACCGGCCGAAGCGGTCAAAAACAACATCCTCGGGACCATCAACGTGGCCCGCCTCGCCCAGGAGTACCGGACGGCCCGCTTCGTCCAGATATCGACCGACAAGGCCATCAACCCGACCAACGTAATGGGGGCCAGCAAACGCATGGCGGAAATCTTCCTGGGGGCCCTGTACGCCGGGAATCCGCAGGGCACCAAGTTCATGGCGGTCCGCTTCGGGAACGTCCTCGGCTCCTCCGGCAGCGTTATTCCCACCTTCAAGAAACAAATCGAGAGTGGCGGACCGGTTCGGGTCACCCACCCGGAGGTCACCCGGTTTTTCATGACCATCCCGGAAGCGGTCGGCCTGGTCCTCCAGAGCGGCGCCCAGGGTGACGGCGGCGAGATCTTCATTCTCGACATGGGCCAGACGGTCAAAATCGTCGACCTCGCCCGCCAACTGATCGAACTGAGCGGTCTCCGCGTCGACGAGGACATCGACATCGAGTTCATCGGGCTGCGCCCGGGGGAAAAGCTTTACGAGGAGCTGAGCCACAAGAGCGAGAATATCGTTGAAACCCCCCACCCGAAAATCCTGCGCCTGGTGTGCGAACCCGTTCAACTCGCGGAGGTCGAAAGCATGATCGACCTGCTCAAAACGCACCTGCAGGACGAGGATCCGAACAGCCTCAAACTCCTGCTGAAAAAATTCGTACCGGAGTATCGACCGTATCTCGGTTAATGGACATTCCAACCCGGCGGAGCCCTTGGACGGGGTTGAGTTGACAATCCATCCGGCCCGTTCTTTCGTAAAGGGATCCAATCGGAAACATGAGTTCATCATCCACCTTCAATTCCCTTCAGCGTTACTTTGCCGCACGTTACCAGGAGGAGACCCTCCCCGAAAAGGCACGGGCGAAACCGGGCCCGGCCGTCACCATCTCCCGGGAAACCGGGGCCGGAGCGGTGACGATCGGCCGAAAACTGGCCGCCTACCTGGAAAAGCACGACGGCGACCGCGAAAGTGTCTGGGGCCTGTTCGACGAAAACCTGGTGGACAAGGTTCTCGAGGACCACCAACTCCCCGCGAAACTGGGGAAATACATGCCGGAGGGTTCGGGCAACGACTTTGAGGCCTACCTCGGCGAACTGCTCGGCCTCCACCCCTCCATCTCCACCCTGGTGGAGAAGACCAACGAAACCATAAAAAAACTCGCCAAAACCGGCAACGCCATCCTGGTCGGGCGCGGGGCCAACCTCATTACCTTTCCCCTCAGAAACGCGTTTCACATCCGACTGACCTGCCAGCTGGAAAAACGGATCGCCCGGGTGCAAACCTTTTACGAACTCGATTACAAGCAGGCGATCAATCTGACCCACAAGAAGGACCACGAACGCCGGGATTACGTCCGCAAACACTTCGACAAGGACATCGACGATCCCCTCGCCTATCACCTCACCGTCAATACCGGCCTTCTTTCCGACGACGAGGCGGTCCGGATCATCGGCGACGCGGTGCTGCTGCACGCCGGCGTCCTCAAGCAGCACTGACGACGAAGGATCCCCGTCCGCCGCCCGCACCGCCGCGAAATTCTCCGGGAATAAACACCCCCGTCCCGCACTCCTACCGGTATGATCGCTTACACCAGATTTTTTGTCCTTCCCGCCCTGCTCGTGGCGTTGACCGCCTGCAATCCGGGTACCCAGGCCACGTCGGAAGAGCCTCCCGAAACCGCGGCGAACGAGGCGCCGCCCGAGGCCGAATGGCTGGTCGATTACGAGGAGGCGGCCGAAAAAAGCCGCGAGACCGGCCGCCCCATCCTCATGAATTTCACCGGCTCGGACTGGTGCCCGCCCTGCATCCAGATGAAAAACGACGTACTCTCCACCGATCGCTTCCTCCGGTACGCGGAAGATAACCTGGTCTTGCTCGAGCTCGACTTCCCCCGGCGGACGGCGCAGGAGGAGGCTCTCCGACAGCAGAACAGGCAGCTGGCCAACCGGTTCGGCATCGAGAGCTTCCCGACCTTCGTCATGGTGGATTCCGCGGGAGAGGAAGTCCGCCGCACTCTCGGCTACATGCGGGGCGGTCCGGATTCCTTCATTTCCTGGATGGATGGTTGAGCGGCGGGCCGCCGGCCGAGCTTTCCTTGACACTCGGGGGGGACTCGGGCGAACCTGTTGCCTGCCGATGACTTCCCGGGAAATTCAGGACCTGATTGACGACGCCACGTTCGACTACACCATGGGCGACAACGACGCCGCCCTGGAAAAAATCGGGCGGGCTCTCGCCGTCGACCCGCAATGCTTTGCCGCCTGGCACGCAAAAGCCGAGGTTCACTTCGGGCTGAGGGACTTCGACGCCGCGCGCGAGGCGGCGGAGAAGGCCCTGGAAATCCGCCCGGACGACATCCATATCCACACCAGCCTCTCCCGGATTTACATGGAGAAAGGCGACAAAGCGACCGCCGAAAAGCACGGCGCCCAGGCTCGCATGCTCGGGTGGAAGGATGAGCTGCAGAGCGGCGATTGACAACCCGGTCCAAAACCCCAATTCTGCCACGCTACATGGAGAAATCCGAATACGTTCTGGACTTCGAAAAACCGTTGCGTGACCTGGACACCCAGCTCGCGGAGCTGACCAAGCTCTCGGCCGAGAACAAGGTCGACGTCTCGGATGAAATCGCGGCCATCGAGAAAAAAATCGAAGCCACCAAGCGCAACCTCTATTCCAATCTCAACGCCTGGCAGAAGGTTCAGATCGCGCGCCACCCCAAACGCCCTTACTCCCTCGATTACATCGGTGCGGCTTTCGAGGATTTTCAGGAACTCCACGGGGATCGCGTTTTCGGCGACGACCACGCCATCATCGGCGGCACCGCTTTTTTCCGCGGCGAAGCCGTCATGGTCATCGGTCAACAAAAGGGCCGCGACACCAAGGAAAACCTGATGCGGAATTTCGGTTGCCCGCACCCGGAGGGCTACCGCAAAGCCCTGCGCCTGATGAAGACGGCGGAACGTTTCGGACTCCCCATCGTGACATTGATCGACACCCCCGGCGCCTTTCCCGGCATCGCCTCGGAGGAACGCCACGTGGCCGAGGCCATCGCGGTCAATATACGCGAAATGAGTCTCCTGCAGGTTCCGATCGTCTCCATCGTCCTCGGCGAGGGCGGTTCGGGCGGCGCTCTCGGCATCGGGGTCGGCGACCGCGTTCTGATTTTTGAAAACGCCTACTATTCAGTGATTTCACCCGAAGGGTGCGCCGCCATCCTCTGGAAGGACCGGGCCAACTCACCCCAGGCCGCCGAGGCCCTCAGGCTCGGAGCCCATCACCTGCTCGACCTCGACATCGTCGACCAGGTGCTGGAGGAACCCTTCGGCGGCGCCCACAATGATCCACAGCATTGCTTCGATACCCTCTCCGCGGCTCTGGTCAAACATTTCGCACAGCTGAAATCCCTTTCCATCCCCCAATTGCTCGATAAACGCTACGAAAAGTTCCGGAAAATGGGAGTTTACGCCGAAGAGGCCGAACCCTCCGCCGCGGAGCCGGTCCCCGCGGAATCAAAATCGACGACCCCGTAACGGGCCGTCCGTCGGGACCGGCGTAAAATCCTGCCACATGATCCACTCTGTCATGCGCTTACGTGCCCAAGGCGCCGGACCGCACGGCCCGTGCCTCTCCCCGGCCGGAGTCGCTTCCTGAAGGTTCCTCTGCCCGACCATGGAACTGACTCCGGAAATCATCCTTATCTACGTCCTGCTGGTCCTGACCCTGGCCAGCTTCGCCTGGGAACGAATCCCCCCGGACATGACCGCGATGACCCTCTTCGCCGTCCTCCTGGTCACCGGTTTGCTCCCGCACGACCGCGCGTGGGATGTTTTCTCCAATCCCGCGCCCATCACGGTCGGCGCCATGTTCATCCTCAGTGCGGCCCTGGGGAAATGCGGCGTCATCGAAAGCATGGCCGGGGCCATGCAGGGCCTGACCCGCCTCGGGTACACCTGGTTTG
>PXDC01000127.1 GCA_003565135.1 Verrucomicrobiota bacterium | reverse complement strand
CGCTCATGCCTCGGGGTTGGGGAATAAAATACATTTGCCACATGCGTTGGGAGCAGCGCAAGGGGAAACTTACAGTGGGGGAACGGTAGGTTACCCATTCCTATCCCCGTCCATCCGCGTTTATCCGCAGTTCTCCATGCCTTTCCTCGGGGTCTTTCACCGGCCTGAGCCTGTCGAGGGCGTGCCTCCGTGTGAGTCCTTTTCCGCTGCAATTGGGTGCAGCGCCGGATTGCATCAGGACTTACTTGCTATACGGCGACGCAAATACCGGTAGCTCCGCAACCCGCTTACTCCTCGAAAACCGATTCCAAATTCCGCGCATCCAGTAATTGTTCGCTCCAACGCTCGAACTCTCCGGTCGAGGCTTGGGTCAGCCGCCTTTCGACCCATTCGGGAAGCACGCCAAACCGATGGGTGAGCAGTCGCCTAAGTATCGCCAACCCCTCCTCCCGCCGGCCTTCTTGCCGGCCCTCATGTCGGCCTTCCTGTATAAGCTGATCCGCCAATGTCATGACATCCTCCTTTATCTCACCGATTCGTAATTTTTCCACACTATCCCGAAACACCTGCAAGTCAACATCGCCGCCGCGCATCAAATATTCCAGGCACACCCGCACGAATCCAGGATCCCGCTCACGCAACGCCCCGGACAGAAGAGGATCCAAATCCTCCAACCGTTCCACCAACTCGCCCTCGCGTACCGCCCTCATCGTCGTCATTATCGCCCGTACCAAAACACCTCCACGCAACTTCTCGATCGGCCATTCCCCAAGGTCCACCAAATGATAACAGAAATCAGGAACGTACTTCGCCACTTGGTCGTTTCCTGACTCCGGAACCTCCACCAACTCCCGGAACCTATTCGCCACCTTCCAAGTCCTTTCACCCTGATGGAGCACTATGGGCAGTATGGGTGACAATCTTCGTCGGTCCGATTCGGAACGAAGCTCCTCCTCCCAAATCCGCACCATGTACCGCAAAAGCCGAAACGCCATCCAGCGGTCCGGCTCGCTCTGGTGTTCGAACAGACAATATAAAAAAACCTCCTTTTCCTTCCAAGGCACCGTGAACAACAAATCCGCGTGACGCTCCCGCAACGTCTCGTCCACAAAGCTTCCCTCCCGCCGTTCCAGCCGGTCCCAATCCAACGTCGACGCCAACTCCGGCGGCAAGTAGGCGCGGAAAAACGCGGCCGCTGTCGTCGCGCGACCAAGGGTCTCCTTGAAGAACTTGTCGTGGGGGTTGTATAACGGGGGTTCGCTCATGCCTCGGGGTTGGGGAATAAAATACATTTGCCACATGCGTTGGGAGCAGCGCAAGGGGAAACTTACAGTGGGGGAACGGTAGATTACCCATTCCTATCCCCGTCCCTCCGGGTTTATCCGCGGTTCCCCATGCCTTTCAATTCCGTTCCAATGCGGCCCGCCTCTCCCGCGGCAAGGACGGAGCCTTGCCCTCCAGGGGGATCAGATCTTCTGCCGGACGGAGCACAGGTCGGGTAGTGAAACGATAAACGGGTCTTCGCGGTTCATTCTTAATCGGCATCGGGATCGGGATCGACCGAAGCGAAGCGGAGTTTGCGGAGAATTACGAACGGACTGCAAGTGGGCAGCCGGAAACAAAGATAGGGAGATTGGCCACAAAGAGCACAAGGGACACAAAGAGGGATTGCATCAGATAACCAATTCCCCACCCGCAACAGATTCAATCACGAACAGACCGCCGGTCTTCCCGATCCCGAGTTTTCGTGCTCTTTGTTGCTATCCAGCCAACCGACAACCCAACCCGCTATCGCTCGAACACCGATTCCAAGTTGGGCGCGTCAAGCAAACGCTCGCTCCAATCCTCGAGTTCGGAGGTCGTCGCACCGCTCAACCGCAATTCCGCCCATTCCGGGAGCGTCCCGAAGCGACGGGAAAGTTGCCGACGCAGAATGGCGCGGGCTTCCTCCAAACGGCCCTCTCGTCGTCCTTCCCGAATAAGTTGCTCTGCGAATGTCATCACGTCCTCCCTGATTTCCCCTAATTTCAGTCGATCCAGTCTACCCCGGAAATCCTCCAAGTCAACCTCCCCGCTCCTGCCCATCACGTACTCCAGACAGGTCCGCACAAACCGCGAATCGTTTTCCCTCAACGCTCCGTTCAACAATGGCGCAAGCTCCTCCAATCGAGCCACCCAGTCACGCTCGCGCACCACCCGCATCGCCGCCAGGATTGCCCGCAGCAAAACATCCCCGCGCAACTTCTCTATCGGCCACTCGGCCAGGTCCACAAGATGAAACTCAAACTCCGGGACAAACCCCTCAAATCCGCATCCGGCACCCTTGGGCAAATCCATCAACGACCGAAACCGCCGGGAAAAACGCCACCCTTTCAACCCCTGGTGGAGGACGAGCGGCAGTATCGGAGGGAGGACGGTGCGTCGCGGACCGCGTTTAAGCTGGGTCTCCCAAATCCGCACCATGTAGCGCAACAGCCGAAACGCCATCCAGCGGTCCGGGTTGCTTTGATGTTCGAACAGGCAATACAAAAACACCTCGCTGTCCTTCCACGGAACCGTAAAGAGCAAATCGGCGTGACGCTCCCGCAGCGTTTCGTCCACAAAGCTCCCATCCTTTCGTTCCAACCGGCCCCAATCCAACTTCGACGCCACCTCCTCCGGCAGATACGTCCGGAAAAACTCCGCCGCTGTCGGCGTGCGGCCAAGCGTTTCCTTGAAAAATCTATCGTGGGGATTGTGTAACGGGGTATCGCTCATACCTTGGGGTCGAGGTTCGAAAACATCGTCGAAAAGATTACCGCCGCGGCAAGAAGAATCGAATGGCAGCGCAGGCGCGTGGGACTGGGGGGGACGAATCACCAATCACCCCAGAAGCCCTACGTTGAGAATATGTGAACCTGTTAAGATAGTCACCTATATGAATGTGACACTGTCGATGCCGAAAGAGGTTCGTGAGCGTGCCAAACGAATGACGCGGGCCAAGGGTGTCAGTTTATCCGCTTACATCCGGGAAATGATTGAACGCGAGGAAGAAATTGAATTCCTGGAGAGCCTTTCCAATGAGAATCCGCAGCTGGCGGAAATCGCGCGAAGACCTCCGATCCGCGAACGTTGGGACGATCCGCGTTGGGCCGCGCTGGCCCGCAAACACCTCAAACGGTGAGAGTGTTCCCTAACGTTGCAAACGCGTTCTGGCAAACGGTATCTAAGCTGCTTTTGTCCATGAGGTTTTGAAAATTTTTGGCAATTTTCAAAACCTCACAATAAATTGTGTTTGCCAGAACACTAAATCGCACAAGCCCGCCGTAGCTGTGTTGGCCCTGCAACCGGCTCGCTCACGTACTCCAGTACTATCGCTACGCCGGTTTTGAGTCCGCCTTGCCAGCGGCTCGACTGAGCTCGCCGAAGTCCGAACTGAGCGCTTCGCTAGTGTCGCACTT
>PXDC01000437.1 GCA_003565135.1 Verrucomicrobiota bacterium | reverse complement strand
TGGCCCCGCCCGGAAACCTCCTCCCGGTCGCGCTCGGCAAGTACGGCGGTCGGGAACTGACGTTCGGAGCGGATCTCGACCTGATTTTTGTGGGCGATGCCGAGCACCTCCACGAGCAGGAAAAAGCTGTGAAGCAACTGGCCAAGACCCTCACTTCCCGGGGTCCCGGAGGCCTTGTCTACGAAGTGGATCTCCGGCTTCGCCCACACGGCAAGGCGGGTCCCCTGGTCACCACCCTCGACGCCCTCGGAAAATACCACGGACCCCGGGGATCCGGCCAGGGCTGGGAAAAACAGATGCTGACGCGGGCGCGCACCATCGGCGAAACGACCCCTCCGGCAGCGGCTTTTCGGCGGTTCGTCGACGATCTCCTCTACTCGGCGCCGCTCCCGGACGACACGATGGCCGAGTTGTGGCGCTTGCGCCTGCGGATCCAGAATGAACGCGACCAGGTCACCCCCCGGGAACGCGCCTACAAAACCGCGGCGGGGGGCCTTATCGACCTGGAATTCCTGGCCCAGTTCCACCAACTCCGGCTCGGCCATAAACATCCCTCGCTGCGGGAGCCCGGCACCCGCCCCGTCCTGGAAGCGCTCGCCGCCGACAGGCTCGTTCCCGGGGATGCCGCCGCGAAGCTCCTGGCCCATTTTGATTTCCTGAAGAAAATCGAAGGCAATCTGCGCCGCGACCTCAACAAGGGCGTCTCGGTCATACCGGAGGGAACGCGCGAACAGGCGATCCTGGCGACGTGGATGGCATTTCCGGACCAAGAGAGCTTCTGGAGCGATTACACCGGCCGCCTGGCCGAATCGCGTCGACTGGTCATGGAATTGCTCACCGGTTCCCTGCGCCTGCCGGTAGAGAATACGCCGCCCGACCGGGCATCCGGTGCCGGGCCCGGCTGAAAAATACCCTCGCCACCCTTCCCCCATCCGGATAAACCGGGAACAAAATGGCCTCCCGAGGCGACAGAAAAGAGAAATTCACTAAACTAATGCCGATATGAAAAGACTGTTCTCCTTCGTCGTTCCCGCCCTCCTTCTGTTCGCGATCCAATCCCCGGCGGAACCCTTCGAAACCGAGTTCAGCGCGACCTCCCTGATGGAGCGGGAGGCCCGGCTGGTGGTTCAGCTCCTGGAGCACGCCCATTACAGCAAGAAGACTGTTTCCCAGCTCGACCTCGACGATTTTCTGACCCGCTACATGGCCGAGCTCGACCACGCCCGTCTTTTTTTCAACGGGGAGGATCACCGGAAGATTCTGGAAACATTCGGTCCCGAAGTGGAATTCGGCCTTTTCCAGGGAGACCTCGACCCCGCCTTCAAGATCTTTTCCCGGTACAAGGTCCGCGCCCTCGAACGGCTCGAGTGGGTGCTGGCCCGGCTGGACGAACCGTTCGACCTCGATTCCGAGCTCCATTACGAACCCGACCGCCGGGAGGCCGACTGGCCCAAAAACCCCGACGACGCCCGGGAATTGTGGGAAAAACGCATCAAACACGAAATCCTCGGAATGGTGCTGAACGAGGAACAGTTCGCCGCGATCATCGAAAAACTCGAGGAAACCTGGCCCGATTCATCCGATACCGATCCCGAATCAACCCTGGAAATCCTGCGCTCCGCGTTCGCGACCGAAGGCAGGGAAAACGCGTTTGACAGGCTTTTGGAACGCGCGGAACAGGACGGCCTCGACCTCTCCGAACTCGATATCGACGCCATCCGCACAAAGGTGGAGAAGGCCTTGCGGGGTCACGACATGGAGGTCGCTATCGAACGGATCGAACGTCGGTACGACCGGATGAAACAAGGCGTGGAGGAAATCGACGCGGTCGAGATTCAGGAAGTGTTCCTCACCACCCTGACCAAGATGTTCGATCCCCATTCCACCTTTCTTTCCGCCGACACCCTCGAGGATTTCGGCATTTCCATGCGCCTCTCCCTCTTCGGTATCGGCGCCATACTCACCACCGAAGACGGGTACTGTGTGATTCGCGAGCTGGTTCCGGGCGGCCCGGCCGACCTGACAAATGAAATCCAGCCGGAAGACCGTATCGTGGCAGTAGCCCAGGAGGACGAGGAGCCGGTCGACGTGGTCGACATGAAACTCCGCCGGGTGGTCAACAAGATCCGGGGTGAAAAAGGCACGGCCGTGACCCTGACCATTATCCCGGCCGACGCTCCCGACCCCTCCGTTCGGAAGGATGTCACCATCGTCCGCGACGAAGTCAAACTCACCGCCCGTCAGGCACGGGGAAAGGTTTACGATTTGCCCCGGGAAAACGGCGACACCCGCACTCTGGGTGTTATCGAAATCCCCTCCTTTTACGGCGGCGGCGCCAACAACCGGCCGGGAGAACCCTCCGCGAGCACTACGGAGGATGTGAAGGAGCTCATTGCCAAAATGAAGGAGATGGAGATCGACGGACTCGTTCTGGACCTGCGGCGGAACGGCGGCGGGCTTCTCAACGAAGCCGTGAACCTGACCGGCCTGTTCATCGAGTCAGGTCCCGTGGTCAGAATCCGCGACTCCTCCGGGAACATACGCGTTGATCCCGTCCCCAACGGCGAGGTCGCCTACGATGGCCCGCTCACCGTTCTCGTATCGAAAAACAGCGCCTCCGGCTCGGAAATTGTCGCCGGAGCCCTGCAGAGCTACCGCCGCGCGGTCATCATCGGCGAGCAGTCCACCCACGGCAAGGGTACCGTTCAGGCTGTCTTCGAGCTCGGCAATTACCTGCGCGGCCCGCGCACGGCGGATTCCGCCATCGGCGCGACCAAACTCACCGTGCAAAAGTTCTACCTCCCGGACGGTGAATCCACCCAGCATCGGGGCGTGATTCCGGACGTCACTATTCCCTCCTTCAACGACTACCTACCCATCGGCGAATCCGAACTCCCGGACGCCCTGGTGTGGGATACAATTGATGCCGGTGATTGGGATGACTACCGGGAGAATGCCGGAGTCCCCTTCCCGATTAAAGAGGAACGGCTCCGGGCCCTGCTGGAAGCGAGCAAGACCCGGCGCGAGAGTCTCGAGGAGTTCCAATACTGGGAGGAAAACATGGACTGGTTCCGCGACAACCAAAAACAGAGGTCCGTCTCCCTCAACCTCGAGAAACGGCGCGAGCAGCGCACCCGCGACCGGGACTTTCGTGAGAAAATGAACGCCGTCGAGGATCGCCTCGCCCGCAACGACGAATTCCCCTACCGGGAAGTCAATCTCGATTCCGTGGAGGAGGATGAACCCGCCTACCCGCCCGAGCCGGACCTGCCCGATCCCCGCGACCTGAACGATCCCGGAGCCCGGAACGACGGAGGGGACGACAGCGATACGGAGGATCGTCAGCGCCTCGACATTCACCTCCGCGAGACGCTCCGGGTCCTCAACGATCTCATCGTCATCCAGAAGGAACAGGAAGCGGTCGCCTCAGCCGGCTGACGACCCTCCCCGGCCACC
>PXDC01000194.1 GCA_003565135.1 Verrucomicrobiota bacterium | reverse complement strand
ATTCGATCACGACGCCGACGGCGTGACGAATATACAGGCCGTAAGCCGGGTAAGGAGCGAAATGGATGCCGTCGGGATAATGGGTCGGGCGCTCGTCGGGATAACGCTCGGCATCCTCGGCGGTTCCGGGCTCCACGGATCGTATCCGGATGTTCCGGAGTCGAATATCCGGACCGACCACCGCCGAAACACCTTCGTAATCGGGGATTCCCATGACACTCGAAGCCACCCACTGCCGCTCCACGTGCAACCCGTCGATGACCAGGTTCCGGATGGTTCCCGGACGCTCCCGCTCGCCCCTCAACCTCCGCTGCACCCGGATAAAGAATCCCGCGTAGACCTCTTCGGCCTGTATGTTTTCCACCCGGACATTTTCAATGTGTCCTCCATCGTCGGTCATAATGGCGATTGCGGAAAGGGGACGTTCCCGCCGTCCGTCGGACGGTTTGCGCACCTCGATATTCCGTATAACAATATTGCGGAAATCGCTCTGGGTTTCGGTGCCGATCTTGACTCCGTTAGACGAGGACGCCACGACACAGTCTTCGATCAAGACATTTTCCGTGACGTCGGCCCGGTCGGGATCGCGCGATTTGATGACAATGGCGTCGTCGCTCGTATCGATAAAACAGTTCGAGATATGAACGTTCCTGGATGACAGGATGCCGATGCCGTCGGAATTGATGAGCCTTCCCTCTTCGATCCGGACGCCGTCAACGCGAACGCCATCACAGTTCTTGAAGGTCAGGGTCCAATTGGGACTCCTGCGGATCGTGAGGTCCCTGACCGAGACATCCTGCGAACGCTCGAAATAGATCACGCGCCAGGAAAGGCGCCGCTCGCGGGTAAAATGTTGTCCATTGAGGTCGATCGTCCCCGGACCCTTCAGGTGCACGCCATCGGCCCGGTCCACATGAATGAGACGGCGTTGATTCTCCGGGTAGGCCTCGAGATCGGTCGTGGCGGCCAGGACGGCCCCTTCCCCGATCTCCAGTGTCACGTTGTCGCCATGAATGCGAAGCAGTCCCGAAAGATACTCCCCTGCGGGAAAAAAAACCGTCCCCCCTCCCGCCTCGACGGCGGCGTCGATAGCCGATTGAATGGCGACCGTATCCAGGCTGGCCCCGTTTCCGCCGGCTCCGAACCCGGTGACGTCGAAGGTCTGTTGCGGTAATCCCATTGCAGGTTTTCCGTCCCTCACGTCTCCCGGCGCAATGGGCGAACCGCGACCGTCACCACCGGCTTCCGCCCGCAGCGGCAACACCTGGGACCCGGCGGGACCGGCGAGACACAACGTCACCGTCACGCAGGCCCACCCCAAAACACCGCACGCCGCGAACCCACCGAACATCCCTTCCTCCGTTCAGTTGCCATCCGCCAACCGCCGATGCGAACGGCGGCGGAAATACAATCCGGCCAACAACACCCCGACTCCGAGAAACAGGCTGTAGGTCGCCGGCTCCGGTACCGAGGATGTGATCTCGAAGTTCTGGAAGACAAACGAATCGTCAAAGGCCGCCTCACTTCCGAACCGGCTGGTGTGAATGGCAAAGGTATCAAACCCGGTTTCGATCACCGACGGATCGCCTACGGTCAGGCTCAGGGGCGTGGCGAGCGACCCCTCCGATACCGTTATGGTGAAACTGTTGTTTCCGCCCCCGCTCGACCGCTGGAGAGTCAATTCCATCCGGTAGGTTTCGCCGTCGACCAACAAAAGATCCAGGAGTTCGGACGGATTGGGACTTCCCAGGGCGGTATTGTGGTCGTTCCCGAACAGGCGGTCGCCGGTACCGTCCCGCCGGCGCAGCCGCGCGCCCACGTCGTCCGGATCGGAAGGGTCCTGCGCCAGGTTCAGCTTGGCAATATACCCGCTGTATTCGTCGAATTTCGGGTTCCGCATCCAGCGATTGCCCGGTGAGTCTCCATCGGCGACACCCTCGCCGTCGGCTTCGACGCGCACGCCGCCCGAGTTAAAAATTCCGAGCGCCAATCGTTCGTCGTTATCGATCGGACCGTTGACCGAAAAATTGAAACCGACGGAAATAAAGTCATTCGGCTGCAAGTCGATCACTCCGGAATCGGTAAAATAAGTGATGGCGCCGGTGCTGTGGTTGCCCTGGTTGATCTGGTTGAGGGAAAGGCTGCCGCCGGCGCTTCCGTCGACGGTCAAATGACCGGAAGGACCGTTGGCAAACCAGGCCGACTGGTGCGGCGGATTCTGGACATCGCGCAATCCGGAAGAAAAATCGTCCGATAACAAGGTATAGGTTTGACCCGGAAGGTATGAGGCCGCACCGGCCAACGCTATTCCCGCGAGAGTGAGATACTTCATTGTCGATTTTGTCATGGGTAATCTGCTTTCGAATCTTAGGTGACCGGGATTTTTTTCCGCGGGGATGGACGGGTACGACAGCAAATGCGGACAAACCCGTCGCCACGAACCCCTGCGCAACATTGGGACGGATCATGCACGCCGACGCCCGCCGATTCGAGCCCTTTGGTGCTGTACCTGTACAGCCCCGGATCGGTTCTCCTCCCAGGCACCGGATCCGGGTTCGCCGTTTCCGGCGGCACGCCCGAACTCGGCGAAGTCCGATCCTCCGCCGTGCTTGCAACATCATGGCCATCCATGTTTATGGATACATCGGCGGTTCGATTTAATACGTCATACAACCCGAAGGGAAAACGGACTCGGCTCCCGCTCCCGGGCCGGAAACCCAGCACATCGATGGCAACCACGTTCCACTCACTCCCGAACTCCCGGTCCCAAACCCGCATCGAGGTGCGCCTGGGTTCGATTATCGCGGCGACGTTTCTTTGGGGAGCGCTCCTTCCCGGCATCCTGTTCGCCGATGAAACCGTTTCGGAACCTCCGCTCGAAATCAGTGAGGGCATGCCGATCTATGTTTCACCCCAGGAACACCCGGCTCTGCTTCGCGCCGTCGCGGATCTTCAACGCGACTTTCGCAACATCATGGGCCTGGGGTTTCCCATCGTTCACGATCCGGATCGCCTGGCGGAGGAGCCAACCATCGTCGTCCTGGGACCGTCCGCCGACCTTACCCTCGGGAACGACCGTTGGGTGGATGGATGGGAGGAACACCGGGTATTCGTGGAGCGGGACGGGAATCACGCCCACGTAATCCTGCACGGGGCCGACCTGCGGGGGACCCTTTACGCCATTTACACCTTCTCCGAGCACTTTCTCGGCCTACCGCCCCTGTGGGTCTGGACCTCGCAGCCACTTGAAAGCAAGGATCAGATCACGATTCCCCTGTCCACCGACCTGCACTTCGAACCGCCGGAAGTGAAATGGCGCACCTGGTTTCCCAACGACCAGGACTACCTCATCCCGTGGAAAGGGATCTCCGGAAACCGGGAATTGATCGCCGAGACGCTCCTGCGGTTGAAACTGAACTCCTGGGACACCGGATCGGTCTTAAATGAATCCGTCACCGGCATCGTCCCCGACGCCGGAACCGCACGGGACCGGGGCATCGCGGTGATGTCCACCCACACCTCCCCGCTGGGGACACGCGTGGAAGAGACGCGCTGGAACAACTACTGGATCCATGTCCGCGGCGAGACCCCTCCCGACCTCACCCTCGCCAATACCGATGCCCTCCTCGACTTCTGGCGTCACAGCGTGACCACGATCCGGGAGGAAGACGTGGAAACAATCTGGACCCTGACCTTCCGGGGACACGGGGATCTCGGCTTCTGGCACACCTATCCGGATGCGCCCGACTCCGATCCGGAACGGGCGGAGGTTATCGAATCTATGCTGGAGCACCAGGTTCAGATCGTGACGGAAGAAGTCGGCGACGACGCGATTATGCGGGTTCCCTTCTACAACGAAATGTCCGATTACTTTCTGGCGGGCCTGCTGGATCCCCCGGCGGGCGCCGACGTCATTTGGAATTTGGTTTCGGCCCGGCGCGATCATTATCCGCCCGAAAACGTCTTTGACATGACCTTCCCCGAAGGACAACCCGTTGGCCTGTATTTCAATATACAATTCACCTCGACCGGTTCCCACGTGGCGCAGGGAGAAGGCCCCTGGAAAATGGAAGCCAACCACCGGATGATCGCCGGTCTCACTGCGGACCCCCTGGCTCTTTCCATGGTCAATGTCGGCAATATCCGTGAATTCGTCATGGAACTGGAGGCTCACGCGCGAATGATGTGGGGGTTTGATGGATACGATTCGGATGCGTTCCTGGAGGATTTCGCGGGCCGTTATTTCGGCGCCGCCCACGCGCAACCGGTGGCGGAGCTGTACCGGGACTTCTACCACGCCTACTGGGAGCAACGCCCGCCGACGCTGGAGGGATTCGAACGCCAGTTCTTTTTCCACGACCTGCGCTACTCCCGGGCCATGCGCGACATCCTCTCCCGCCTGGAGAACGCCGATCCGACCGTCGAGCCGCTCGGCGCCAGCGACTTTTACCGGATCGATCCGACCCACGTGGGTGCATCCAACACGCTCGAAGCGATCCTCGCCGGCACCGGCGAGTCCATCGCCAAGCTGGAGAACGTAACCGCCCGGGCGGAAGCGATGCTCGGTGAAATCGATGAACGCCGCCGTCCCTTTTTCCACCACCACATCCGGGCCCAGGCCGGGTTCATGCTCAACGTCAATCGCACGCTGCGTTCCCTGGCACTGGCCATGCGGGATTTCGACGACCCGTGGCTGCGCGAGAACCACCTGGCCGCGGCCCACGACGCTTACGGCCAGGCGCGCGCGTTCCTGCGGGAAACGGAGACGGGTCGCTTCGAGAACTGGTATCCGCGGCCGGGACAGCGGGATATCTTTCATCTCAACGCCATCGGGTCCCGCCTGGACAACCTGTATACCGCTCCTCCCACGCCGCCGGTTACCGGCGCGTTCTTCGACAACCTCAACGAGCATCGGCTGATTTGGGAGACGGATTTTTTCAGCGCGGAAGGATGGAGCAACATCGACGGAACAGGCGCCTACATCGACACCGAAAACGGTCTGCTTGGCAGCGCCCGCGACGGAATCGCCGGCCCTTACGCGACGCTGACCGACGCCGCGGTGCTGGGCGATCTCCTGGAAACGGATTCGGCTGGAGAAACCACAACGGCCCTTTATTTCAACGCCCGTTTCGGGGGGGATTCGCCGGACGACACACTGTGGCTGCGTTTCCGGGCGAACGAACCGCGGGGAGAGATGCCCAATATCGCCGCGGGCCTCCGCGGAGACGGAACCCTGCCGGCCCTCGGCATCGGCTCCCACGAAAGGCTCGCTGAAGCGGACGGCCACGTTTCCGTCGCAACCCGGAACGTGCCGGGCGTCGACGTCAGCCTGACCTCCCGCCTCGTACAGTACCGGCTGCTCCTGCAGACCGGGGCGGACCGGGAATCCCTTATCCTTCAATTCGAGCAGTTTCACCAGGGATCGGGACGGTGGCAGCGCATCGACTCCATCGCCGTCGACGATTACCGGACGGCATTGGGGGGATCCCCCGAAGCGGCCCTGGACCGTCTGAGCGTTTTCTTTCGGAGCCCGGGTACGTTCGTGAGCGACCTCGCCATCACCCAGCGCCGCGCGCAAGCCCCGTCGGGCGGGTTCTCCGACTGGCGGCAACGCCGGTTCGCGCCGGCCGAATTGGCCGACGAATCAATCAGCGGCCCCTACGCCGACCCGGATGCGGACGGCGTGGTCAATCTGCTGGAATTCGCCCTGGGGGGCAATCCCCGTACGCCACGCTCGGCCCCCCGGCCCTTTCTCGAATTCGGGAGCGGCGGGGACCACACAACCTTCCGCTTCACCCGTCCCAAATCGGCGGCGGAGTCGGTCCGTTACGAGGTACAGGCTTCCGGCGACCTGGCCGCCTGGGAAACCCTCTGGTCGAGCAGCGATCATCCCTACGCAAGGATCGCCGAGGCCGAACCGGTCGACGTGAAAATCGTGACCTCATCCCGGACCCGCTTTGTGCGCCTCAACGTCACCCTGAATGAGGAACCCCCGAAAGAGTGACCCCTGCTTCTCATCGTAGCCTATGAAAACCAATCCCATTATCAGTACTCTGCTCGCGGTCATGGCCGTGCTCACCGCAACCGCTGCGGAGTCGCCCACCGGATGGCAGTTCGGCTCGGAGCCCGAACGTGACGGCGACGGGGGCTTTCTCCTCACGAATACGTCACAGACCAACGGGGAGTGGCTCGTTGAGGACCGGTCCCTTCGATTCCGAAACGCGTACCGGGAAGATTCGGACGAACGGAACTTCACCGAGGCTGCGGCGGTGATCGACCTGCGTGAATACGGATGGGAGCCGGGAACCGATTTCACACTTTCCCTGGACCTGGATATCGAAGGGGTCTCGGACTGGAATCGCATCGGGATCATCGCCATGGCGCCCGGCGACATGACCGGCCACGGCTACGGCGACGACGGCTTTTACCACGGACAGTTGCGCGTTCAGAGCAACCGCGTCTATCACCTTCGGATCAGCGACGGATTCAGCGGCGACCGGCCGCTGGTTTCCCTCTCATTGCCCTCGAGCATCGAAGACGGGACCTACCGCCTGGTACTGGGCGGCGCCTACGATGAGGAAGGAGGCTTGACGCTCAGTCTCAAGGCGTCCCGAGAGGACAGCGATCGGGTCTGGTTCACCCGTACTCCCCGTATCGCCCATCCGCCCGACGGCGCCCGGTTCGGTTTCGGGGGCCGCTTCAAAGCCTATCCGGACGTCCGCCAGCCGGTGGTCGACTTCCGAGAGTTGCGCTTTGATCCCGAAGCCGCCCAGCCACCCCAAATCACGGCCGACCCGATCCGTCATCGGGGGTTCTGGACTTACGGCGGAGAGAACTATCCCTTCACGGCAACCGTGCGCCAGGCCGCCCACAACTACCACCCGCTGCCGACCGCCGTTTACCTGCGCAACCTGGATATTCCAAGGATCGGCACCGATTCCGACTCCACGATCGTGAAAGACCTTCTGGACGACGAACTGGTGGTCGTCGAACTCGACGGTGCGGACCTGCCGGCGGAATCGCCCGCAATGGAGCGAGCCCTGCTGGATTTCCATAAAAACCTGCCAACCCTCGTCTCCGGCGCCAGCGCCGGAGCGATTCAGGTCGACGAAAGCTTTATCTACACGCTGCCGGCCGGGCACCGGCTCAAGCGCAACCTGCCGTTCTGGAACATCGAACGGCACGGCGCCCACGGCACCCTGCAGCGGGTGCTCGAAATCTACAACACGAACGTGGCGGAACACTTCGGTGCGGAGCCCGTCGATTCGGTCGAGGACATGCGCGGGCGGGACGGCGACCGGTTCGATTACAACCTGTACATCGACATCATCTATCCCTCCGGACAAGCTACGGAAGCGGTTCCGACGATCGCGCACTTTTCCACGCTCGACCGGATGCCGCGCATGTTTCTCTCGGACGACCGGCGCCTTTACCCGATCGGATGGGTGACCTCCGGTTACGCCATGGCCCTGATCGATCATGTCTACCACCCGGCGGCACGGGTTCGCTACTTCGGCCACATGCCCGGGTTCACCCTCGACAACTGGAACGGAGTCGCCGCCGGGGCCGCCGGCATACGTTTTCTGCGCGCGCATGCCGAAGCATTCAACCTCAACGGCCGGATCGGCGCGCTCGGTCACTCGAAGTCCGCCTACACCGTCATGCGACTCGCCGATCCGCGGCATCCCGAACTGCCCGAGCACCAGGAGTTCGACGGTTTCCCGACCGGATCGCCGGACCCGCAGCCCTGGCCGGACCACAAGAGCACGATCCAGGTCGCCTATGCCTCCATGGGCATGGGCATCCGCCGAACCAGGTACACCACTCCGGAACTCGTTCCCCTCGTCGTCGCGGCCGGGCGTCACGACCACTTCGATTACTGGAACGCGACCCCGGAGCAGGTGGCCCGCGCCAAAGAGTTCGACCTGAACCAGTTGACGCTCTGGATGGAGGAGCTGGGACACACCTTGCCCAGCGGCCGGGATGCCGCCACCGGACGGGACCGCACCCTTCTGGTGCGTCACTTTTTCGACCAGCACCTGGCGCCGCTCGGAGAGGATCACCTCGAGGTACTCGCCGTCGCGCCCCCGCGGAACGCCCGCGAGGTGGCCCTCGACGGCACCGTTGCGCGTTTCGGGGTGAACGACGAAGACGACCTGCCCGATAACCTGCACGGTCTCGACCCCCGAATGCCCATCACCGTCCGCTTTGCCCGCTCGATCGATACCGGCACCCTGCCGGAGGACGCGTTCAGCGTGGAACGGGCCGATACCCGGGACCCCGTTCCGGGGAAATGGATCCCCTCCCTCCGGAACAGCCGCTTCGAGTTCTTTCCGGAGGAGGAACTCGAGGCGGAAACATCGTACCGCATAACGGTTTCACCGGGGATTCGCGATTCCGAAGGCCGCGTCCTGGAATACGGATACCGCCGGTCCTTCCAAACCGGTCCTTAAGGCCTCCGCCCCGCCTGGCTGTACAGGTAAAGTTACAATAATCTCGATGGCCGGAGCTCGCTCGATTACAATCCGATTCAGTCAAGCTTTCCAGAACCGTAACCTCGTGCTATCCAGGAATCAATAAATCCGATCGGCCTTTCTCCCTCTCATTACAATCCCTGATCCCGGGACCAACGACCCACACTGTGAACGCACCCGCCCCGTAACGCTTCCCGGTAGCTGCACGCCTCGTTGCCGACAGCGAAGTGTGGCTGCCAGCGCTCAATACGCGGCAACCCACCGGGCCCGGAACCGCAAGCTTTCAAGTAAATCAACAACCGACAACCCTGATAAACGAACGATGAAACGAACATTACCTTACATGACCCTCACCCTGGTTTCCCTCGTGGCCTTCGCCGGCACCGCCCAAGCCTTCGAACCGGTCTCCTGGCGGTTCGGCAGCGATTTTGACGGCGACGGCGGGTTCCTGCTCCAGGGAGTGGCGAACGACATCCACCCGGCTCCCAATGAATGGGAGGTGACCCCCGATGCCCTCCGCTACGAACTGCCCGCCCACGGCAACCCGGAAGCGGGCAACGAAACCGCGGAGGCGGGGGCGCTGATCCAGATACCCGGACTCGGGGGTGACCATCAGCAGGACTTCTCCATCGAGCTCACCGGTGAGATCCACAACCTGCAGTGGACCTTCTCCCGCATCGGGATCCTCGTCCTCGCGGACGATCAGATGGGGGTGAGCTACGCCGGCGCCGACGCCTACAGCGGTCACATGCGCCGGCCCAATTCGGGATCCGCCTAAATCCGCATCGGCAACGTATCGGGGGCCGATTGGAGCGGCATCGCAAGAGATGATTTCATTCGGGTGGACCAGGGCCAATTCGTCATGACCCTGACGGGCATTTATAACGACGAGGGCGACCTTATCATGACCCTGACGGTGGTTATCGAAGGCGAAGACGAGGTCTTTTCCATCACCACCGATCCGATCGAAAACCCGAAAAACGGCGAGTACTTCGGGATCGCGATGCGCCTCGGTTCATCCGAAACCAACAACAACCTGATCGACTTTCACAGTATGTCGGTCACCGAGGCCGCACCGCAGGTTTTCATGCCGTTCAAGTCCGAGTTCGGTTCGGCGGACGGCCGCGACGCGGGCACCGAATTCTCATTCACAGCCGACGACGAGGTCTCCCTGGAAAACAACGCGTTGCGTATAACGGCGGCGGGAGAAGACTACGGGCCATCCCTCGCCACGGCATCGGTGGGCAATTTCGAGCCGGGCCGGGACTTCGCGCTGCAGAGCCAAATGACGCTGGCCCAGCTCGATTCGGCCGCCGCTGACAACGCGGTCGGACACGTCGTCCTGGGCGACATCAATCCGTCCGCCCCGGGCGCAGCCAGTTATTACCACGCGCAATGGATCCCAAACTCCGAAAACGGCAGCGTATTGAGGATCCGCGAGGGGGTGGCGGGCATGACCCTGGAGGAAACCCCCTGGCCCGGAAGTCACCCCTCGCCCGGGTCCCCGGGGGAAGGCATCGGTTCAACCTACACCCTCCTGACCACCGGCGAGTACCTATCGTCAACCGAATTGGAGCTGACGTTCACCCTGACTGATTCCGAAGGCGTGTCCGAAAGTGTCTCCACCGTGATTTCGTCGCCCCTGGAAGGAGGTCAATTCGGGTTCGGCGCCTGGCATCGGGCGGCGGAAAATCCGGCCTGGGATTTCCACGACCTCGGCATGGCCGACCTGGCTCAATTGGACTTTACGCCCCTTGCCGCCCCCATCGAGCTGAATTTCGGAACGGCATCCGGCCGGGACGGCCTGGACGGTCTCCTGCTCACCCAGCCGCGCCCGGAAGACTGGACGCTCCAGGAGGAATCCCTCCGGTACGAAAGGAACGAGGGCGGCTTTGAAAGCTCCGCCGTCACGGCGGCCGTCGACAACATCGTTCCGGGCCAGGACTTCGTCCTGCAGAGCCATTTGCAGCTCGGCTTTTTGTCCGGGGGCGGTTTGAACCGTATCGGTTTCGTGGTTCTCGGGCGCGAACACGACCCCTTCGGCACCCCCTTCGATGCCGGGAACGACTCCCTCTACTACAGCCTCCAGTGGTTGCCTCGCACCAGTGGTGACGAATCCACTCTGCGCATTCGCCGCGGGCTGAACGGTTACGACGTCACGTCCTCCGTCACCTGGGAGGGCGTTCACCCGGACGATGTCGATCCGTCGGCCGGCTGGGGCGACGTTTACCAGATGGAGGCACGCGGCGAATACGACAGCGAGACCGGGGATCTCACCCTGTCCTTCACCCTGACCGATGCCACCGGCCATTCTCAAACGGTCACGGCCGAAATCGAAGATCCGCTGGAAGGGAACGTATTCGGGGTCGGCGCTCGCATGCGGAGTGACGAGCTTCCCCAGTTTTTCTTTGAGAACTTCGTCATGACGGTTTCCGACGCGCCGCAACCGGACGTCCCCACCTTTGCGGCCTGGCAGGAGGAACACTTCGACGGAGAACAGCAGGCGGACCCGGCAGTCAGCGGCCCGGACGCGAATCCGGCCGGCGACGGGGTTGCCAATCTCCTGAAGTATTCGGCCGACCTTTCCCCCTGGACGGTGGTCAGTCCCGGAAGCATCGCCACCATCGGCATACTCGACGGCGATTTGACTCTCACCTACCTCGAGCTGGCCGGGGTTGGCGATATCATCTACACGGTCGAGGTCTCGACCGACCTGATCGACTGGAACAGCGGTCCCGAACACGTCGAGGAAGTCGCCCGCGACGACCAGGGAAATGTCCATGAAGTCACGACCCGGGCCATCCTGCCCGATGAAGCGCCGACCGGGTTTATCCGGTTGTTAGTCACGCAGCCGTGAATCGTCCCGGGATCCCGAACCGTATCCACGCCCGGGGGACAAACGCCGTTCCGGCAAAGCGCATCGCGTAATCGATACGCGGGTGATTTTGCCGGAACGCGTTTGCCGGGTCGACGTCAGGTAATGCCGGCACGGGGTTTCGGCGTTGCGCGCGTCCGGTTGAGAACCGTTCGCCCTTCCGCCCAGGTCCCGTCGATGAGGATACGCTGGGGAAAGGTCGGTATTCCGGTCTCATTTGCGTTGAGCATGCCGGAAAGAATCTTGACCGAGATGGCGCCGATCTCCTCCGAGTGCTCGTGTATGCCCGACAACCCGGAGGCCGGGTCGACGTTGGAAACCAGGGCCAGGCCCATATCCCGTGGCACCCGGATCCCGTTTCCTTCGCACCAGGTTCGAATATCACGGGCGAGGCGCGGGCCGGTCGTGATCACCGCGTCCGGTCGATTTTCCTGCAACCATTTTAAGAAGCGCTGCTTCTGCGGACGGGGCATGGGTTGAGCCGGAATCAACCCGCTCGACTCATCACGCCGAAAAGTCAACATGTACGCCGCCAGCCACGCGTTACCGACACGTTCGTCGATGGCACTTTGAAAGCAATAACCAATACGGCGGTAACCCCGTTTCCTGAGTGCCTCCAGCACTTTCTTCATCGAATCGAAATGAGAACAAGTGACCGTGTGCACCGCGGGCGATTCCAACGAAAAGCCGATCTTCACCGCGGCGTACTGCGACCAGGTTAAATCAATCCGCGAATGCGGTTCCGGCTGCGGTGCCAGGATCAGTCCGCGAATACGCCGCGCCCGCAAAACCTGCTCGAAACGCGCCCGCGTCATGTCATTCTCCCGCATCCAAAAGTGTTCCAGGTGGTAGCCCATTTCCTCCGCACACCGGCAGGCCCCCTCGAAATAATGCCGGTAAACCGGGGAATCATGGCGCCAACCCTCGGCGGTTTCCCAATTGGTCACCCAGGCAATCGTTTCCACCGAGCGCGCATGTCGCGGATGCCGGTAGCCCACCAGGGCCATCAGGGCTGGGTCGGGACGGTATCCCATCCGGCGGGCGATTTCCTGCACCCGTTCCCGGGTTGTTTTCGGCAGGCTGGGATCGTTGCGAAGCGCTTGAGAAACGCCGGATTTCGAAAGGCCGGCCACTCTCCCGATATCCTGCAACGTAACCCGTGCGTTACTCGCCATATGAACTCATATAATCGTTCCGGCCGATCCGGACGGTCAAGCGGAATCACCGTTCCCCGGTGACGGGGGGGCTACTTACCCTCCTCGATTTCCTCAATCCGGTCGCAGGCGGCGTAGCGTCCGGGCACGATTTCCCGCAGCGGGGGCGGTTTTCCCCGAACGTCGCACACGCCGCTCTTGGCGTGGGGACAACGGGGATGAAAGCTGCAGCCGGCGGGAAGGTCGGACGGATCGGCGGCTTCGCCGGTGATGGAAAAGTCGAGGGGAACATCCGGATCGGGAAAGGGTATGGCCGAAATCAACGCCCGGGTGTACGGATGCCGGGGATTGTTGAAAATTTCTTCGGTTTCGGCGGTTTCGACGAGTTTCCCCCCGTACATGACGGCGACGCGGTCGCAAATGTGCCGGATCACCCCCAGGTCGTGGGCGACAAAGATGTAGGTCAGGTTGAATTCCTCCTGGAGGTCCTGCAACAGGTTGATCACCTGGGCCTGCACCGAAACGTCCAGGGCCGAGACCGCCTCGTCCGCAATAATCAGCGCCGGATTCATGATCAGCGCCCGGGCGATCCCGATTCGTTGTCGCTGACCGCCGCTGAAAGCGTGCGGGTACCTCACCCGGTGCTCCGGTTTGAGACCGACACGCACCAACGCTTCCTCCACTTGCCTTTTCAGGGCGCTACCCGCGGCGAGTCCGTGAATCAGCAGCGGTTCACCCACGATTTCGCCGACCGTCATCCGCGGGTTGAGCGACGAAAAAGGATCCTGGAAGATCATCTGCATCTCCGTCCTCAGGGGCTTTAAGGCTCGTTCGCTCAAGGTGGCCAGGTTGACGGTCCCCCTTTTCGCCCGGAAAAGCACCTCCCCCGCCGTCGGTTCGAACGCCCGCAGAATCGCCCGGGCCACCGTCGTTTTACCCGATCCGCTTTCTCCCACAATCCCCAGGGTTTCCCCCGGCAACAGGTCGAAATTGACCTGGTCGACGGCTTTGACCGTGCCCACCTGCCGGCGAAAGAAACCGGTGCTTTTGATCGGAAAATACTTACACAGGCCGGTCACACTCAACAGCGGTTCCGTTTTGGCGGCTTTCTTCCCGCCCCCGTTGGCCGCCGGACCACCCGCGCCCCTGTCCTCTTTCCCGGATTCGGGGGCCTCACCGTTCGATCGTCCGCCGTCCCGCGCCACCTCTTCCGCGATTTCCTCGGCACGAACGCACGCCACCGCCTGACCGTCGCCCATTTCCCGCAATTCCGGCGGCTCCCCCACGTCACAAACTCCCGGTTCGGCATACGGGCAACGCGGATGGAACGGGCAACCCGGTGGCAAATCCGACAGCGACGGCACGCTCCCCTTGATGGCACGCAGACGTTTCTCGCGCACATTGATGCTGGGAAGCGACGAAAGGAGTCCCATGGTGTACGGATGCTTCGGCCGTTTGAGCAACGTGCGTATATCCGCCTTCTCCACGATTCGTCCCAGGTACATGACGGCTACGTCATCAGCGGTCTGGGCCACCACCCCGAGGTCGTGGGTGATCAAAAGAACGGAGGTCTGCGTCTCGCGCTGCAGTTCCTTGATCAGTTCAAGGATCTGCGCCTGAATAGTCACATCGAGAGCCGTGGTCGGTTCGTCCGCAATGAGGAGTTTCGGATTGCAGACAAGCGCCATGGCAATCATAACCCGCTGCCGCATCCCGCCGCTGAACTCGAACGGGTATTGGTTGAGCCGCTTTTCCGGCGACGGTATGCCGACCCGGCGCAACATCTTCACGGCCCGTCGCTCCGCCTCGGCCCGGCTGACCTCCTGGTGGGTGAGAATCGCCTCGCAAACCTGGTTGCCGACCGTGTGCACCGGGCTCAGGGCGGTCATCGGCTCCTGGAAAATCATGCTGGCAACACCCCCGCGCACGTAGTAGAGCTCATCCGCCTTTTCCGGAAGGGTGGCCATATCGATCACGACGCCGTCTTCCGGGTAGAGCCGGATATGCCCGCCGACGATTTCGCCCGGATCCTGGATCAGGCGCAGGATCGAAAACGCGGTCACGCTTTTGCCGCAACCGCTCTCCCCGACCAGCGCAAGGGTCCGGCCGCGCTTGATGGTAAAGCTCACCCCGTCGACCGCGGAAAGAAACCCTTCCTCCGTGCGGAACCCGGTTTTCAGGTCCTCGACCTCGATAACGGACGGCGGTTCGTCGGCGATGACGGTGGAACGGTTCTGATCGGCTTTTGCGTCGTTCATTCAGGCCAAAAATTTACAGCGATGAGTACGGATCGGCGGCGTCCCTCATCCCGTCACCCAGGAAGTTGAACGCCAGCACGGTGACAATGATCGGGACCACCGGCATGACCAGCCACGGGTAATTCGCGACCGCCTGCAGTT
>PXDC01000483.1 GCA_003565135.1 Verrucomicrobiota bacterium | reverse complement strand
CCGCGGTTGTCCCCGTAGTAAACCGGAAGAATAAAACGGGAGGGGTTGTTCGCGCTGTAGTTTTCGAAGTAGATCGGATAGACCCGAAAGCGTTCGTTTTTGCGGTCGTGGACGACGTTGAGCACGCGCCACCGATCCCGTCCTCCGTCAAAATCCGCCAGGACGGGTACCATGTTCGGGTGTATCGTGCCGAACCGAGTGCGACGATCATCGTGGGTCCGCTCGTAAAACGGGATCAGGGCATGCCCCTGATCCGAGCGGGTGTAAAAGGGCCAAAGAACCGATAAGACCGGATCCTCCCAGTACAGTAGGGGCCAGATGTTGACCCGGTCCTCTGCGGGTTCTCGTTCCGCCGGACTGGTGGCATCCCAGAGCGGAGAGGCTTTATGTGTGCTGGTGGCGCAACCTCCGGCAATCAGTACGATTAGGCTGCCGGCCCACATCAGGATTGCGTGACAACAGGACGCATGAAAGCCGTTTTGGCGGGTTCGGAAAGGTGTTTTCATAGGCGTGAGTATTCCAGGCTGCGGAACGCAGAGTTCGTGCCACAAATGGAATGTGTTCGAAGTGCGCTTACTCCATGGGGTTAAGATTTATTGTCCGGGTCGAGAGTTTGGGATGTAAATGCAAATAATGCCAAAACCATGACAGAAAATGTACTGCGGGTGATCGCCGTCATGATCAGGAGAGCGATGATGCGGCCGAACCCCTCTCACTGAGTTTCGGGGCTATGGGGTGATTGAATTCGAGAGAGCGTTCTTAGTCGAGAGGGTTTTGCAGCCGGCGGATTCGGTCGGCGAAGGGAGGGTGGGAGGAAAAGTAGGCGGCGAGGTTCTCCGGTTCCGAGGCGAGGCCCTGGAGGCGTTCGAAAAGACGCCGGGAGGCCTGCGGATCGTAGCCGGCGGCGCGGGTCAGGCGGGCGGCGAAATGGTCAGCCTCGAACTCCTGACGGCGCGAGTAGCCCTGGGTGACGAGCTGGTTGACGAGGCGGCCGACGATCGGTTTGAGCGCGCCTTTGACCGGTCCGCCGCGGGACAACACCTTGGCGACTTCCGAAGTCAGCAGTCGATTGAACGAATGGCTCCGCACCACGTGTCCCATTTCGTGGGCGAGGACAAAAGCGATTTCATCTTCGTCGAACTCACAGAGGTCCAGCAGGGACCGCGAAACGAAAAGAAAGCCGCCGGGAAGGGCGAAGGCGTTGGGCTCGTCCGAATTGAGGCAGCGCACCTGGAAGCGCCTTTCCCGGTTGGTCAGGCAATGGGCCAGGCGGCCGGCGGTTTCGTTAAGCCAGCGAACCGTTTGCGGCGTGCGGTCGAGGTTGCCGTCGCGGGTGTGCAGGTAGGTGAGGTAACACCCCATGGCGTATTCCGATTTGATGCGCTCGGATTCGGTCCCGGTCAGGGACCGGTAAATCCAGCGCGTCCGCAGCACCGCCGGCGCGGCCTTGCGGCCAAGGTCATAAAAGAATCCGCTCATGCACCGATCATTGAACCGGGAAAGACGGTTAAAGGCAAACCCGGGATGACAGAAGCCATGGTCTCTTCGTTCTGCGGCGGACGAGCTGTTCCCGGTTGGATGAGGAACGAACCCGAAAATCGCGGTTGAATTCACCACGAAGAGCACTAGGGACACGAAGGGAGGGGCCTCGTCTGCGCAAAACGCGCAAGATTTTATGGAGGGCCATGCTCCCGCATGGCCGCAAACCGTGCCGGACGGAAACGGCCGCGGGTTCCAGTTCGTACGCACCAAACGTCAGGAACACCCGACCCCGCGGCAACGACGGAGCGTTGCCCTCCAGTGGTATCCCTTTTTGGTACCGGCTCCGCCGGGTTGGGATGAAGGCGCTTCGCTGTTTTCAGCGGGTTCACTTTCGTGCCATCCGGGTTATTCCCCCGCATTACGGGCCAGGCGGTAGCCGATACCGTCGAGACCATATCCGGGTTGGGTTAGTCCGTCCTTTCGACCCGCAGGCGGTAAAAGGCGCGGGAGCGGGGCGGGGCGGGATCGGTGGGTGTGATGGTGATTGCGGTTACGGCTCCGTCGAGGGGGGATTCTTGAACGGTGTACGGTTGTCCGTCCGCTGCCTGGAGGGGCGCGCCGGGGTTTCCGGTGGCAATGGCGGTCCACTCGGCGAGGTCTTCGGATGACTCAAGCGTGACCACGACGTCGCCGGCCCGGGCGTTGCGGCGAAATTCGATGCTGTGGTTATCCCCGGAGGCGCGTGCGATCACTGGAAGGTGCCGGAGAACGGGTTCGTACGGTCCGGCGCCGACCGCGTAACGCACAAGATTGGGCATTTCGTCGTCGCCGACCGAGCCCGCCGGGTCGGCGGAATCGGCTCCGGCCACGGCATCCGCCCATTCGGCGAAGGTGCCGGCCGGGCTCCTTTCGATGGCGAAGGACTCGAAATAAGCGGCGTTGCGCGGAGAGATTTCCTGTCCGTCGGAGAACGCCAGGAGGGCGATGGTGACGAGGTCCGTCTCGGTCCAGTCGTCGAGTGCGAAACTGGCGAGGGCATTCGGTTGGCCGTATCCGGTATGTCCGACGTGAAAGACGCCGTCCGCGTAGTCGAGGTAAAGCGTTCCGGTCGACTCGCCGGTGCTGGAATGGGTCAGGGCCTCGATATCGCCGCCGCTTGACCGTAACGCCACCCATTTGCGGCCGGCGGGGGCGCTTTCCCGGTCAAGGGTTCCGTTTCCAATCAGGATCAGGTCGTCGGGAACACCGGTTCCGGGCCGATCGGCGGCGGGAAAAACCGCCAGCGCCAACTCGCCCCGGGCGGTGGATGAGAAATGCGTGGCGTTGAATTCGACCCGGGCGCGAAAAGCTTCGTCGAGGCTAAACACCGCCCGGGAGGCGACGGATGTGGCCCCCGGCTCCCCGTCGTCCGCGAGAACGTGCAGACGCGAATTTCGCTGGCGGAACGATAGGTTATCCGTTACGGCGGGATCCTCCCAGCGCACGGAGTCCAGCGCGTCGCCGGAAAAATCGTCCGCGTGGAACCGGGGATCCGGGCGATCTCCGACGCCGAGCGCGAACCAGGAAAACCCCTCCGTGGTTGTGGTGATTTTCCGGTTCCAGGGGTCCACCATGCTGTCGAGCGGCTCCCAATTCGCTCCGTTCCAGTGAAACACGCCGAAGCGGGATTCGCGCAGATCGTCTGACAATGTGTCGGCATGGTAGCCGAAGGTGAGGACGGAGTGACCGTTGAATTCCGCGGTCGTCGAGATATCCCAGGCCTGAAGGGAATCGCTCCCCTGGCGGAAGGTGATTTCGGGAAGCTCGCCCTGGGCGATCCAGGCGTCCCGTTCCGCGGCATCGGCTGCGAGGTGACGGGCGAACACCGTTCCCGGCGAGGTGACGTCGCGCAGGATAAAGTCGACGCCTCCGGCGAACGCGGCCCCTCCGTTGGCGCTGCCGGCGGGTTTCTCGGGCGAAATCCGCGATCCGGTGGAGACGGTCAGAAGGATG
>PXDC01000028.1 GCA_003565135.1 Verrucomicrobiota bacterium | reverse complement strand
TTCTCCGGCATGTTTTGGGAGAACGACGAGCCGTTGCGCCTGATCCGGCCCGCCACGGACGCCGATCCCGAACGGATTATCGACGAAGTGTATGCCCTGCCTTCCCTCCCCTGGCCGCCGGTGAATGGCGTGTCCGGCTCTTCCTATCAACGGATCGATCCCACAGGGACCGGGGCGCGTCCGGGGAACTGGGCGTATGTCGGCGGTTCGGAAGCCCTGGCTGCGGACTGGCAGTTTGTTTCAGTGACCGGCGAGGTGGCGGAGAACTGGTTCTACATTTATCTGGAGGACGCGGGAGAGGTGCATATTGACGACGTCAAGCTGGTGGCGGGCACCGAGGCCGGAGTGGGCGACAACCTTCTTCTCAACGGGGACTTTGAATCCGAACTCTCCGGCCCGTGGGTGGTCGCGGACAACCATGCCGACAGTCAAATCGTGACCGACGTCAGCCGCTTTGGGGAGGCGAGCCTGCACGTGGTGGCCTCCAGTGGCGGTTC
Organism: Verrucomicrobiota bacterium; assembly: GCA_003565135.1. GTDB lineage: Bacteria > Verrucomicrobiota > Verrucomicrobiia > Opitutales > T3Sed10-336 > PXDC01. Next base: position 2,977 of record PXDC01000028.1, on the reverse strand, counting down.
GACTCTCGGCAGTTCGATCTCGCAAAATCGCCACAACGAGGCGCCGACCGAGACGGGAGAACTCTACACGCTCAGCTACTGGTACCTGCCGAACGAGAACGGGGCGCCGCTGACCACGCGTTTCCGGTGGTCCGAACACGGACCGGGACGAATCAGCTATACCCAGGTCACCACACCGCAGACTTTGGATCCCGCCACCCCGGGCGAATCCAATTCGACGCGCGCCGATTTGCCGGCGTTTCCCGACGTGTGGCTCAACGAGCTGCAGGCGGTCAACACCGGGGTGGTCACCGACAGTTTCGGGGAAGCCGATCCCTGGGTGGAGTTGTCCCATGGCGGTGCGGACCCGCTCCCGCTGGACGGCTTTTATCTCTCGACCGATCCCGACAATCTCGCCATGTGGGCCTTTCCGGAAGGCGCGACCCTTGAGCCGGAATCCTATACGCTGGTTTGGCTTGACGGGCAACCGTGGCAGACAAGCGCAGACGAGTGGCACACGGACTTCACGATCGATGCGGAAGAGGGGGAACTCTACCTCTCGCGAAAAATCGAGGGAAGCCACCTGGTTGTCGACGCCCTTGGCTACGCCGGACTGCCGGCCGGACATTCGATCGGGCGGCATCCGGACGGCGGCCGTCCGCCCCTGGTTCGGTCATCGACCCCGACCCCCGCCTCGGCCAACGCGACACCGCCGCTTGCCTTGTTGCACTACTGGAATTTCAATGAGCCGCACCCGCTGTTCGAACCCGCCTACACCCTGGGCGGAGCGACGTTCCTGGCCGAGACGGGAATGATGGCGGAAGCTTTGTCCGATGACGGCCAGGACTTCGCCGCCACAAACGCCCGGTTCAACGATCCCGCCGGCGAACACCTTCGGGTGAACTATCCTCTGGATGCCTCACTCACGTTGACCGCCCCCACGACCGGATATCGCGACGTGGTGGTCAGCTATGAAACGCGGCGGTCCGGTCAGGGAGCGGGGCGGCAGATCGTGGAATACAGCGTGGATGGAATATCCTTCACGCTGTTCAAGGAAATCACCGTCACGGAAGAACCGGTTCTCCGCGTGATGGATTTTGGGGCCATCGAAGAGGTCGCCGACAATCCGGATTTCGCGGTGCGCGTCCGGTTCGAACAGGGCGGCGGCGGAACCGAGGGCAACAACCGGTTCGACAACCTCACGGTCGAAGGCAGCGCGTTGTCCGGCACGTCGAGTCCGCCGGTGCTGAACCCGCCGCCCGCGCTGTTTAAACGAGTCGAAAACGGCGAACCGGTTGAGATCGATCTCGCGGAGGTCTTCACCAACACCGACGGCGAACCGGTGGAGGTCACCGTGAACACCGAGGAGACCGGCGTGGTCGAGGTGTCGCGCAACGGCGACTGGCTGACCGTGGAGCCGGCAATGCGCGGCGAAGCGCGGCTGGAACTGACGGCTGAAAGTGATTCCCACCCGCCCGTTTCCGCGTCGTTCCGGGTCCTGGTGTATCCGGCCGCCCACGCGTTGGCCGAGGAGCCGTACAGATTCGAGGCCTGGTCGGCGGACGAACCCGCCTGGAGCTACCCGGAACATATGCTCTTTCTCCAGAGCGACCGGAGCGACACCGTGATCGATACGCCCCTCGAATACGCCTACCGCATCCCGGCGGAGGACGCGGCGGAGGACGAGGATACCGCATTTCCCTACCGGGCCGAGTCGAGGACGCGGATCAACGGCTTGGGGGACGACGGCATTGCGTTCATCAACACCGGCCGCGGGCGTGACCTCGGCGGCGCTCTTCTGGCGTTGGATACACGGGAGATCGAGGTGGCGCCGGTGAGCTGGCTCGCCGGCACGGTGCTCCCGAACAGCCGCATCTACGCGGTACGGCTCCAGTACCGGGTCGGGATGGAAGGCGAGTTCTTCGATATTTTGGACGGCGAGGGCGAACCGATCGAATACGTGCGCGACACGACCGCCGGACACATCCGGCCCATGGAGGCGACGCCGCTGCCGGCGGAGGCCCTGGACCAGTCTTACGTGCAGGTGCTGTGGCGCTATTACCGGATCTCCGGAGATTCCGGGCCGCGGGCGCAGCTTCGGCTGGACAATGTCCTGGTGGCGAATCGCGAACCCGGAACAGGCACGACCCTGGTTTTCGCGGATCCACCCCCCGAGTGGAGTCAGAGCGGGGATCCGCTGCCGGGGATCGCGGTCGGCGTCGTCGACGAGGAAGGACTCGTGGATACGACATTCGACGGCGAGGTGGCCCTTGCCCTTTCGGGCGAAGGGACGCTGTCCGGGCAGTGGATCGCGGCGGTTGAGAACGGCGTGGCGACTTTTACGGATTTGACGATCGACGGGGCCGGACCGTTCACCCTCACGGCTTCCAGCGCGGGGCTCGGCGAGGTGGAGAGCGAAACCTTTCACGCGGTGCGCGTCACGGAGGAAATCATGCCGCGCTACATGCAGGGGAATCAGGATGAAAACAACGACAACAACGACCGAGTTCCCTTCGCGTTCCGTTTGACCCTGGAAGGACTGAAGCCCGAGGCGGAATACCGTTACGGAAACCGGGTGGTCGTTCCCGGGGACCCGCCCGACCAGAACGGGGCGGGCAATGCGATCCTGATGACGGGCCCGCATGCGGACTGGGTGCGCAACACGGATTCGCCGCGGTTTCGCGCGGAGGACTACGCTCGGCGTCATTTGACGTTCACGACGGACGAGGACGGTTCGTATAGCGGCTGGTTCGTCACCGAACCCACCGGCAACGCACGGTTCACGCCGGGCAATACGGTGTTTATCCGGCTTTTGATGAACGACGGCGACAACGGAGAGGAACTGTTTCACTTTCTGACGACGCGCGGAGAAGTGACGATCCTCCCCTTTGGCGAGGGACCCGGCCAGGGCAGCGGCCTGATGGGCGAAGCGAACCTGGGAGAGCGCAACTTCGTGGTGCTGTATGACGACCAGGCGGGCGAGGAGCGTCCGCTCGCG
>PXDC01000002.1 GCA_003565135.1 Verrucomicrobiota bacterium | reverse complement strand
TATTCGAGATAAAACGTCTCCCGGCCCTGCTCCGAGATATTCTCGCCCGAACGAATAGTCAGCCTTTCCGCCGCGTCGTCATCGCCGCCGAACTCGAGGAACAGGTTCTGCGCGATGTAGAGTGCGAGCTTGGTCGCTTTCTGCTGCCCGGTAAACTGCAATTCATCCCTGGGCAATTCACCCGCTGTGATCATCAAAAGAATCGCTTCCGAACTGAGCGGCGGGTGCGAGGTGAATTCGAGCATCGGATCGTCGGCGGGGCCGCTCAATTCCATATTCAGATCGTATCCAAAAAGGCGGGTCGCCGCCGTAATAAACAACTGAGGCCGGTAAGGATTGTCCTGACTCAATGTGATGGTTCCCTGGTTGATCCGCATGGTGGCGAACGGGAACCGGACCCCCCCCGATTCAATCCGAACCTCGCCGATAGTCTGGGGTTCGAGAAGGGTACCCCGGAGATTGAAATTCGCGGAAATCCGGCCGCGGAATCCGGGGGCTCGCACGGAGAGAAAACGGTCTCCCCGGATATCGATATCGAGAACCCAGTCCGACAGCGGCTCCTGATCGACGCTGAAAAACGGCGGCCGGCGCTCGGGGGTGGCCACCGAAACCGGCGCCATGGCACGCAGTTCAGTGATCACAAGACTTTCACGCATATTGATTCGACCGGTCACCGACGGGGTCACGTCCCCGCTGCCGCGAACGGCCAGATCCACATCGCCGCGGATAATCAATCCCGGCTGGCGTGTCAGGGGAAGATTGTCGCCACGAACGGTCACTTCAAAATCGGGTTCAAGGCTGTCGGACACCGACAAACGCCCCTCGACCCGCACGCGCTCTCCGCCGAGGCGGCCGGAAAACTCCTCCAGAACCACCGCGCGATCTTCAAACCGCATGCGCGCCCGCATATCCTGAATCGATCCCACGGGCATGATGGGACGAGTGGCCGCGCCTTCCAGAATCAGCTCGCCTCGTTCGAAGCGATCGCCCTTGATCGCCAAGTCCACCGTCAGGGTTCCCTGAGGGCTCAACAAAGCCGGAAAGAAGCGCGCGAACGGGGCGATCTCGGCACGGTCGACCAGGAGCGAAGCTTCAATTCGCCTCCAATCCGGCACCCGGCCCTCGCTTATCAGGGCCGTCCAGGTTTCACCGCCGAGCGGGAACACGGCCTCGGCGCGCACTTCCTGGCCTTCCACCAGGAACCGGAAACTCTCCATGCGGGCCTCGTCCACATCGAACACCACACGCAGGTCGACCTCCCGCAAATCCGGAAGGGGTTGATCGTCCAGCCCCGTGTACTCGACCCTTTCGGCAGTAAAAGCCAGGACACCGCGTGGTCTCAGCAAGGTTCCCTCCAGGTCGGCCCGCAGCCGGGGCGCCTCCAGCCGAATGTCCGCCAACGCGTCCAGCCTCTCCCAGACGGCCGCGTCCGGATCGGAAGCCATTTCCAAGAGAATTTCGTTCTCGTAATCGATGACGAGCGGCTGGGTCAGCCGACCCGGAAAAACAGACGCCGGAAAACGGCCTGTCGCCGTCAAAACGCTTTTCTCGCCCTCGGACACATCCAGCCGGGCGACCCGGATCCCCGATTCATCGCCCGATACCGCCGCGACAAAACGCAAGCGCTCCCCTCCGGGAAGTTCCACCTCGGCCCGGGTATCCAAATTAAAAGACAAAGCGCCCCCGTCGTCCCAAACAGATTCGAATCCGAAATGCTCGAGATAAAAATCCGGAAGCTCACGGGTCAGATAATGTTCGAACAGCGCCGGACGGAAACCGTCGACGGTCACATCCAGCTTCCCTTGCCGGGGCCAGTCCAGCAAACCGTTCAATGCCACCCGCTCCCCGGGCCCCTCCAGAACGAGATCGCTCAGGATCACGCGCCACTCCTGCAAAGCGGTATTCACGCCGGTGTCGGGCGGTGATTCGCTTTCCAAAACCTCCAGAAGCACGGGCGCCTCAAGAGCCAGCAAGATTTCCTCCCCGTCGGCGAACACCAGGCGTCGCAGGTCCAGCTCCGCCCGGTCCAGAGCTCCCCGAAAAGCGCCCCCCGCTTCGATACTCGCGTCATCGACATTGCGCCATCTCAGACTCCATTCGTCAAAGTCGAGGAACTCGCCGTGCCAGGAGAACGCCAGGTCTCCCGGCCTGATCTCCGGAACACTCAGCGATTCCAAACTGAATTCGACATCGTGTTCGATGGCTTCAAGAGGCCCTGAAACGCGCGCCGCAAGGCGCGCCCGGTCAAACCCGATGCCCTCCGGCAGGAAGGAGCGGACAACCTCTTCACGCAAATCCAGCAAAAACTCTCCCTGCCCCACCCGGTGGTCGACGACATCGAAATCGATAAACCCGTCCAGCGAGGTCCCGTCAGCCAGCGACGCCGTCAACGCGCTCAATTCGGCCACGGGCGGGGTAAAGCGACCTCGTGCGTTCGCCTCCTCCAAAATCCGCTCGAAAGCCTCGATCCGGCCCACATTAACCTCGAAGTCCGCATGCGGCCAGGGAAAACCGCCGCCTTCGGCCTCCACAGCGTTCGCGGGCCAGAATACCCGGCCTTCAGCCTTCACGAATTCACCCGTAACCCCGAAAGCCGATAAAGCTCTGGTGTTCAGGTCGAAAGCGAGATCCGGCCAATCCGCCGCACCGGGCGAGACGATCAACCACGCGTCGAACAAACCGGACGCCTCGAAGAAATCCTGCTCGGCCAGATCCCCCTCCACGATAAAACCCGATTCATCCCCAAGCAACCGCCCGCGATAATCCGCCACCAGTGGCTCGCTCAACTCCGCGCGCAGAAACGGAGTGTTCAACGTAAACGCCTCCAGGCGCACCTTCTCCAGATCTCCCTGGGCGCGAACATCCAGCTCGACCCGGGAAAAAGCCGAATCCGGATCGCGCGGAACGGCTTCCGCCCAGATGCTCAACTCGTAGGCCGACTCGCGCCATTCCGCCCGAAGCAGTCCCGCCAGGGCCTCGTATTCATCGAAACCCGGAAGTTCGGCAGGAATGGACAACGGCTCCGACAACAACCGCGCCTCCGCCGGCACGACGTCATCCGGCCCGAACAGCGCCGACAGATCGATCCGATTGTCGCGCCAGGAAACCATTGCCGTGAAGGCCAGCTCTTCGTCCGCACGCACCGCGTTCGCGGTCAGAGCCACCTCGAGTGGAAGCAACTCCGCCTCGACCTCGACCCGCCCCCGCTCGCTCCCATCCCCGCGCAGAACGACCTCGTAAACCTCGCCGGCGAATTCGCTGCCGGCCCGTCCTTCCAGGCGGCCCCGCTCCCAGCGGACCTCCTCGACGGCCGCCTCGAAGGCCTTCGCCGCCACAACCCCGTCCCGGAGAGAAACCCGCGGCGCCCAACGAACGGCATGCGGCAAGATCCCTTCCACCTGTTCGAAGACGCGGTAGGCGAAAACCTCCTCCGGTTCTTCAACCTCCACCTTTTCCGGCGGATCGATCACCACGCGCCAAT
>PXDC01000419.1 GCA_003565135.1 Verrucomicrobiota bacterium | reverse complement strand
TAGGCGGACTGCAGAAAAAGAGTGATGGCGCCCATGGCTTTGCTGCCGGGAACGGCGGTGAAGCGGGTTGCGGTTTCCTGTTGCAGCATCAGGACCATGCGTTCCGGGAGGCAAGGCGAGGCCAGGACTGCGTCCATCCAGGGAGGGGAGATGGCGTAAGGGAGGTTGGCCACAACCTTGCAGGATGCCGGTTCCGGGGAAGGCAGGCCGGCGAGGGGACGTTTTACCGCGTCCCCTTCCAGCAGAAGGAAACGGTCGGGGAACTCCGGCCCCAGGCGCTCGCTGAGAAACCGGCAGAGGCGCGGATCGGTTTCCACGGCGTAGACCCGGCACCCGGCGTGCAGGAGGGCCCGGGTGAGCGTGCCGAGGCCGGGACCGATCTCCACCACGGTGTCGCCCGGGGTGATGGCGGCGAGTTCGAGGGATTTGCGCACGATGTTCCCGTCCACGAGAAAATTCTGGCCCAGCCTCCGGTTCGGGCGCAGGGCGAGGGAATCGAGCAACGCCCGGGTTTCCCGCGGGGTGAGTGACGGCGGGGCCATGGGCGGGCCTTTTCCTAACCGGCTTTTTGGAAAGCCCGTACGAGTGCCCGGGGATTTTCGGCTTTCATGAGCGCTTCGCCCACCAGGACGGCGTCGGCGCCGGCCGCCCGCACCCGGGCGGCGTCTTCGGCGGTGAAAATTCCGGACTCGCTCACCTTCACCACCGATGCGGGAATCTTCGGGAGGAGGGATTCCGACAGGGCGAGATCGGTCTCGAACCGGGAAAGATCGCGGTTGTTGACGCCGATGATGCGGGCGCCGGCGGCGAGGGCGCGCTCGAGCTCCTTTTCCTCGTGAATCTCGAAAAGGACGTCGAGCTCGGCGGTGTCGGCGGCCACCTTGAGGGCGCGGATTTCCTCATCGGACAGGGCGCGCACGATGATGAGGATGGCGGCCGCCCCGGCAATGGCGGCTTCCAGTACCTGGTACGGGTGGAACAGGAAGTCCTTGCGGAGGCAGGGCAGGGGGTTGGGCGACGCCGAGAAGGCGTGGGTTACGGTTTGCAGGTCCTCCAGCTTGCCCCCGAAAAACTTGAGATCGGTCAGGACGGACAGGGCGTCGGCCTTGGCCCGGCTGTACCTTTCGGCCTGTTTGCGGGCCGAGGGAATTTCGGCGATCGTCCCGGCCGACGGCGAACGGCGTTTGATTTCGGCGATGACCGCCATGCGGCCGTCCTGTTTCAGGGCGCCGCCGAACGAGGGCTGATGGGAGTTCTTTTTGCTGATGGTGATCAGTTCCTCCTCGTCGACGGGACGAATGAGGTCGGCGATTTCCCGCCGCTTCCATGCCATGATCTCGGAAAGTTTGTCCATAGGTTTCGCATGTATCTTAGTTTCATCGGGATCAAACTCAATCACAATCAGCGTCGCGGGCGATGTAACGATTCATCCGGGGGTTTTTCGGGGAACGAAGCCGGGTGGTTCCTGCGGCGGGGGCGGGATGGGCGCGGCTGAAAATTCCCGATTTTGCCCTGTTCTTTGGTGCTGGGGGCGTGATATTGAAACACGATGAGTTCGATCGACGCATTGAAGGAAACGATGGCCAAATTGCGCGGACCGGAGGGCTGTCCCTGGGATCGCGAGCAGGATCACCGGTCGCTGGCCCGGTGCCTGATCGAGGAGTGCTCGGAGCTCCTGGAGACGATCGACCGGGGCGATATGGAGCACATGAAGGAGGAGTTGGGGGACGTGTTGTTGCAGGTGGTGTTTCATGCCCGGATGGCGGAGGAGGCGGGGCACTTCGACTTTGAGGCGGTGGCCGAGGGCATCAACCGGAAGCTGGTGCGGCGTCACCCGCACGTGTTCGGCGACCTGAAGCTGGATGACTCGGATGCGGTCCTGGACCAGTGGGAAAAGATCAAAGCCGGCGAGAAGAAGAACGGCGATCCGCAAGATGGCCTTTTCAAGGATCTTCCACCCGCCCTGCCGTCATTGCTCTACGCATACAATGTTTTCAAGCAGATCGAAAAGAAGGCGTTGGCCCTGCCGGCGTCGGTCCGGGTGGAGAAGAACAGGATCGATGCGTTGATGGAAACGCTGGATGAGGAGAAGGCGGGGGCCTGGCTTTTCGAAATCGCCGCGGCCTGCCGGCTTAAGGGCATCGATCCCGAGTCGGCCCTGCGGCGCTTCGCCCTGCGGGTTCGACGGGAGCTGGAATCGGGGGAGCCGGGCCGGTAGGAACCGCGATCATGGGAGCGGACGCTGAAAACGAGGACGGCGGCGCCGAATCGACCCGGGTGTTTCGCCTGCGCATGTACGAAGGGGACGTCGACATCCCCTTCCGGGTTTGCCGTTCGATGCGGGCGCGGTCGATCCGGTTGTCGGTCGATCGGCACTACCGGGTGACATTGACCCTTCCGCGACGGACCCCCGAACACCAGGGGGTGGAGTTCCTGCGGAGCAAGGCCGGTTGGTTGCGGCGGCATCTCTCGCGGAAAAGGGAACCGGAGGACCTGTTCCAGTTCCTGGTGCGGGAGGCGTCACTGTCCATCGACGGTGAACGGGCGCCATTGGAACTGCGGCGGACGGGCAAAGCGCCGGCCGTGCGCTATTCCCGGGGGCGGGCGCCCGTGGTGGTGGAACTGGGGGAAAACGGGGCCACGGAGGGAGATCTGGCGGCGGTGCTGCACGGTCTGGCGGCACGGGTACTCGAGGGGCGTACCCGGCACTTGGCGGAGCGGCACGGGTTTGCCGTCAAGCGGGTCACGGTGAGGGATCAGTCGACCCGTTGGGGATCGTGTTCGTGCAGCGGCACGATTTCGCTCAATTGGCGGCTATTGCTCGTGCCGCCGGAGATCCAGGATTACGTGATCCTGCACGAACTGGCGCACCTGCGGCAAATGAATCACTCGGCCGCCTATTGGCGGGAGCTGACCGCGCTGGACCCGCGGGCCCGGGAGCGGGATCGATGGTTGAACGACCGGGGCGAAACGGTGATGGCATTGGGACGGGACCGGTAAACGGAAACAGGACGGCTTATGTCGACGGAAACCTCCGTAAATGCTGGATCCCGAACGGAGATTTCGGATAGGTTCGAGCCCGGAAAGGCCGAAATGGTCCTTCGCCGGCGGAGGCATTTCAGAGAATGAATAAAAAGGACGGAAAAGGGGAAGAGGCGCGGGTCAAGGCGTGGGTGGAGCCGTTTGTCGATTACCTGGAATCGGAGCGGCGGTTATCGCGGTACACGGTGCGCAACTACCGCGGGGCGGTGGAGGATTTTTTGCGCTGGTTGGAGGGCGAGGCCGCCGGAGAGGCGCTGGATTGCCTGCCGCCGCGGCGTATACGCGGATTTCTCATTGAGGCGCAGCATCGTTATTCGAAGCGAACCCTGCACAATCATGTATCCGGATTGCGGACCTTTTACCGCTACTGGATCCGGCGGAAACGACTGACGACGAACCCGTTTTCCGGCATTACGCTGCCGAAACTGGACCGGCCGCTGCCGAAG
>PXDC01000137.1 GCA_003565135.1 Verrucomicrobiota bacterium | reverse complement strand
CTCCTTGACGGCGGCCTGCCAGTCGGCGAGTTGCTGTTGGTATCGCGCTTCACGCTCCTTCCGGATGCGTTCCAAGAGTTCGTCGGCGGACTCCAGTTTGTCGGCGTTCTCGGATCTCCATCGTTCGGTCAGCTTGCCTTCGAAGGCCCGTTTGAGCAGGGACTGCCGGTAAGCACCGAGCTGCTTCCACGCCTGCTTGAAACTCGCCTCCGCCGCTTCCAGTTCAGAGAAAAGCTCGTCGATTCTTGCGACGATTCGTTTTTGTTCGTTGAGGGGTGGGAGGGGAATTAACTGGCACCTCACATCCTGCTCTCGAACAGCGGGATAGCTGGAGCCTCGCTGTAAATCAGCAAGCGGATTCAGAAATCTATGTGTCAGGGTGTAGTAAAAAAGGTATCGGTGATCGAGAGTTGCAGACGCTCTGAGTACCGAAAATCCAGTCGAGGCAATTTCACTGTCAAAATGTTTTGGAACCGGAGCAATGTTCTTCAGGTAGGTCCGAACAGTAGAGAACAAAACGTCATGCACCCGAACCAATTGTCGTGCGCGGGAAGGAGCGTTCCGCCCGAAATATTCTTTCGCTTCAAGAATTACATTCCGCCTATTGTCGATGCCGGAAATATCCAAATACTTGAACGGCTTATCAGGTGCCGAGCCTGGTAATACTTTTTCAACGGGCACAGTTACTTCTTCAATGGAACAAACCATCCACCCCTCCGGCACTTCATCCTTCATCCTTCTTCCTTCTACTTTCCCGTTCCCCTTCATCCCACCAACGCTCCATTCAATTCCTCGATCAGCTCATCGACCTCATCGCCGAAGAGTTCGTGCATGCGGCCGAGGCCGCCTTTGCTGTCGAAGGGGGCGTAGTCGAGGTCGTCGCGTTCGAAGTGCAGGCTGGTGCCGACGTGGTCGCGGATGAGTTGGAGCCAGTGCATTTGTTCTTCGTTGAATTTTTCGGTGTTGCCGGCGTGGCGTTGGAGGACCCATTCCTGGAAGTTGCGGCGGACGGTGTCGCCGAACGGTGTCAGGGTTTCGTCGATACCGCAGGCGCGGCGGATGAGCGCGACGAGGGCGGTCAATTCGCTGTGGGGCGTTTTGCGTACATTCTCGATCTGCCCGTAAGCCTGCCAGACGCGGAGCGGGGCGAGCTTGGGGGCGTCGGTTTTGAGTTTCTCGAGGAGTTCGTTGACCATCCGGTAGGTCACTTCCCGGCGGCGGTAGGGCTGGTCGTAAAAGAGGGTAAGGGCGGCGAAACCGTCTTTGTTGCGTTCAAGGTATTCGGCAAATTCCCGGGCGATCTCTTCGGCATTCTCCCGGGCCTCCTGGTCCCACTCGGCGCGGAGAAGGCGGTCGAGGTTGTCGTGGTCGATGGTCTGTTCTTTTTCGCGACGAATTCCGTCGATGGTGTTGATGAAATCTCCGGTCAGGACTTTCGCGGCTTCCTTGACCTTCTCCGCCCGGGCCTTGTCGCGGTTGGCATCGCCGGGGTTCGTGCCGGGAGGCTGGTTCGCCAGTTCGCAGGCGCGGGCTTCGATGTTGTCGGGGTCGATGGCGTTGAAGAGGTTCTTGACCAGGCTTCCCAGCGGTTTGCCACCGGCCTTTTCGGCAACAAGAGCCTGCTCGCCGGAATCGAGCTGTTTGTCGAGCCGGGCCAGGCGTCCGGCCAGGGACGAAACGGTGTCGGGGTCGTGGGTTCCCATCATGACACTCATGGCGAGGTCCTTCAAGGGCACGCTCGGCCGGGTGATGAGGGGCGGGCTGGCGGTTTTGCGGGATTTGGTGACGCCGACCGCGTCGACGATGACGTAATGGGTCTTGGCGCTCCTGGCGGAGGGGGTGACTTTTTTCAGGTCGTCGTATGCGAGGACCCGCGTGCCGCGGCCCTTCATCTGTTCGAAGTAGTTCCGGCTTTTGACGTCGCGCATGAAGAGGACGCATTCGATCGGTTTCACGTCGGTGCCGGTGGCGATCATGTCCACGGTGACCGCGATCCGTGGAAAGTAGCCGTTGCGGAACTGGGCGAGCACGGACTTCGGGTCTTCTTCGTTCCGGTAGGTGACCTTTTTGCAGAACTGGTTCCCCTCGCCGAACTCCTCCCGAATGATCTGGATGATGTCGTCGGCGTGGCTGTCGGTTTTGGCGAAGACGAGGGTTTTGGGAACCTCCTCGCGTCCGGGAAAGATTTCCGGGAGTTTTTGGCGGAAGGTGCGGACGACGGTGCGGATCTGGTCGGGATTGACGATTTTCCGGTCGAGCTGGGAGGCGGCGTACTCCTCCTCTTCGTCCTGGAGCTCCCAGCGGCGCGCGCGGGTGAGTTTCTCGCGCTTCTCGACCAATTGCCGCGCGGGAATGGTTCCGCCGTCAGTGCTGACTTCGGTTTCGATGACGTACACCTCGTTGCCGACGTTGACGCCGTCGGCCACCGCCTGCTCGTGGTCGTACTCGCTCACCAGGTTTTTCCTGAAAAACGCGTGGGTGCGCTTGTCGGGGGTGGCGGTCAGGCCGATCAGGAAGGCGTCGAAGTAGTCGAGCACCTGCTGCCAGATGTTGTATATGGAGCGGTGACATTCGTCGATGACGATGAAATCGAAGAACTCGATCGGCAGACGGGGATTGTACACCACCGGAAACGGTTCCTTGCGCGCGGGCCGGTGCTCGGCGGGGTGATCTTCCTCCAGGGCCTCGTCGAGTTCCTCGCCCTTGAGGATGGAGTACATCCGCTGAATCGTGCTGATGCAGACTTGCAAATCCGGAGCGACGGCGGACGAACGGAGTCGCTGCACGTTGTACAGCTCGGTGAACTTCCGGTTGTCGTCGGTGGGGACGTAGGCCATGAACTCCTGCTCGGCCTGTTCCCCGAGGTTTCGGGTATCGACCAGGAAAAGGACCCGGCGGGCCTTAGCGAACTTGAGCAGCCGGTAAATGGAGGTGATCGCGGTAAACGTCTTTCCCGCGCCGGTCGCCATCTGAATCAGGGCGCGGGGACGGTTCTCCTTCAGGGACTGTTCCAGGTTGACGATAGCCCGCTCCTGGCAGTCGCGCAGCCCGAGCTCGCGAGAGGGTTTGGCGTCGGGGTTGAGCGGGGGCATCCCGTAAATCCGGGAGCGGAGCGAGCTTCCGGCCTCCAGCCAGTTCTTGAGCATTTCGGGACGGTGAAAAGTGAAAACCTCGCGCGAGCGGGGTTTCGGGTCACGGACGTCGGTGAATCGGGTGAGGACCCCCGTCGCCTCGTAAAGGAACGGGAGAGGGTCGGCATTGTTGACCCATTTCAGCTTGGCATGGGCGTATTCCTCGGTCTGGTCCTCGGCGGTCGTGATGCTTTGCCCCAGCGTTTCCTTTTTCGCCTCGACCACCCCGACCGGCGTGCCGCCGACAAACAGGACGTAATCGGCCGGTCCGACATCGGTCGTGTACTCCCGCACCGCCTGTCCCGCACCCCGGTTCAAGTCGATCGACCGCTTATCCTGAACCACCCAACCCGCCTCG
>PXDC01000478.1 GCA_003565135.1 Verrucomicrobiota bacterium | reverse complement strand
TACCCGTAGTCATCGAGACGAATCAGTTTCCAGTCTCCGTCCCGCATGGCCGCGCCTGCTTCCTTTCTGAAGAAAAGCTTCCGATGAGGCGCTTCCTCCTTTTCCCCGCTCAGGTGGGGCAGCAGATTCACGCCGTCCAGAGGTCTTCCAGGCGTTTCGTCCACACCGGCGACCGCCATGGACGTGGGGAAGATATCCAGGGCCGAAGTCAATCCGTCGAAGGTTCGGCCCCCTTCGATCGTGCCTTTCCAGGTCACAAAGAAGGGCACGCGATGCCCGCCTTCGAATTTGTTGCCTTTCCACCCTTTCAAAGGAGCGTTGCTTGAATCGTTGAAATAGGATCCGCCGTTGTCGCTGAGGAAAAAGATCAACGTATTCTCCAGTTCCTCCCGCTCTTCCAGCGTCCGCACAACCTCACCGACGGCGCGATCCATGGCCCACATCATGGCCGCGAGGGTTTGGCGGGAATGTCCCTCGAACCGGGCAAGGTCCTCTTCCGTGGCGTGCATCGGCGTGTGGGGGGCCAGGAAGGAGAGAAAGATAAAAAACGGCTGGTCCTCCATGCCTTCGATGAAGCGGACGACGCCGCCCCCTTGAATATCGGTCAAATACCCCTCGGTCATCGGAGCGTGGTCCCGGTTTTCCATCATCGCCTGCCGGTGTCCGGCCGGCAAATCGTCGGGGAAATAGCTCCTGTGGCCGCCAAGAAACCCGTGGAAATAATCGAAGCCGCGGCTGTTGGGGTGGTACTGATCTTGTTCCCCGAGATGCCACTTGCCGAATACCGCCGTTTTGTATCCGGCCGCTTTCAAGACGTCGGCGATCGTCGTTTCCTCGACGTCCATGCCGAGGTTCGGCGGAGGGACGTTGGCTTCGTGGCCGAACCGCTGCTGGTAACGCCCGGTGACCAACCCCGCCCGCGAGGGGCTGCAAACCGTTGCCGTGACATGGGCGTCGGTGAACACCACGCCCTGTTCCGCCAGACGGTCGAGGTTGGGGGTCTCGATATCGGCGGAACCTTGAAACCCGGCGTCATTGTAGCCTTGGTCGTCGGTGACAATCAGGAGGATGTTCGGCTTTGCGGATTGTTCCGCCAGAACCGGTGGCAGGACTACGGCAAAGGTTGCGGCAAGGCCGAACAAGGAGGGAATTACAGAACGAACTTTCATCATTTCAACATTTTATGGTTTTTAAAAGTTTACCGTCACAGGGGCTCCAGCATGAAGCTCAACCGGTAGGGTTGGTTGTCCTGCAGGGTGAATTGGGGATGGGTCTTCGCCCCCCAACTGTTGTCCCCGCCGACCCCGTGAACCTTCCAATCGACAAACACGGTGTTAAACTCCGCGAAGTTGATGGCGTGGGGATGCCGCGCCCGCGACATCTCCGACAAGGTGAACGGTAGAACGGAGAAACTCAGAGGGCGTTCCGGGTCGGCCGCGGCAACCCGCAGTCCGGTTCCCCGATCGTCTCCGATAGAAAACCACCGGGTGCCGGTGCGGTTTCCCGTGTCCTGCGTGCGGACGTAGGGATGCCACATCTCAGATACCGGCGCCCGGTAACGGGCCACGGACGCTCCGGTCTTCCGGTCCCAATAGTTTTCATGCGGCCCCCTTCC
The DNA here is from genome assembly GCA_003565135.1 of Verrucomicrobiota bacterium. GTDB lineage: Bacteria > Verrucomicrobiota > Verrucomicrobiia > Opitutales > T3Sed10-336 > PXDC01. The sequence continues at coordinate 13,396 of PXDC01000478.1, read as the reverse complement.
ATACCATTCCACCCGGTCGAGCCGATCGGATACGGCGAAGGTCATGCCGAACCTCGGAAGCAAGTGCTTTCTTCCTCCCGGACCCGGAGTCCAATTCGCCTCGACGGCGAGCCGTCCGGCCGCATCGAGAGAATACGTCACCTCGTACCGGCTGGCGGGACGGTCGACCGGGAGTGTAAACTCGACCGTGACGGCGGCGCCCGCGACGTCGACGCTTTTCACGGTGCGGTCTTGGGCCGCCCAGGTCCACGGCCCCCAGTCGGAGGCTTCCACGCGGGCCGCCCGCTGATTGTCATTGGCCACTTTGCGGAAGTTCGGCTCGATGGGTTTCACCAGACGATTCTTTCCGCCAACCCGGTATTCGGTCACGGCGCCGGTGGTTTTATCCACCACCACCTCCACCCCGGCGGTTCGCAGCTCGACCCGGTTGCCGGAGGCGCGCACGTCCACCACGCCCTCGGCGGAAGCCGAAGCCGGGGCCTCCCGCGAACCGAGCAAAAACTGCTCCCAGGCGATCACATGGCCGGCGGGCGCCCAGTCGGTCTCCGCCGCGAGCCTGAACTCCAGGGTTCCCCAATACTCGCCCGCCTCGGCGGGCAGTTCGACCGGCACGCGGATCTCCCGGGTTTCCATGGGAGCCAGATCGACGCGTTCGAGCGGGATCGAACGAACGACCCGGCCGTCCCGGCGCAGAACCCAGAACGGATCGAACTGATTCAGATCGAGAAAGAAGTGTTCGTTTTCCACTTCAAGGAGGCCGTTTTCCAGATTCGAGGGTCGGATCAGCACGTTCTGGTACACCTTTTGCACTTCATAATAGTGCGGGTGCACCTGACGGTCGGCGCCGATCACTCCGTTGATGCAGAAATTGCCGTCGTTGGGATGGTCGCCGAAATCACCGCCGTAGGCGATGAAGCGATCGCCGCCGTCGCGCCCGGACGAGAAACGTCCCCCGGTGGTTTCCGTCAGATCGAGGTGCAATCGCAGACCTTCGGCCGATCGTGATTGCGGGTCGGCCACCTCATCGGGAGCCAGAGCCCGGGCATAAATCCGGGCTTCCCGGATCGGGAAGCGGGAAACCCGGTCCGGGTGTTCGCTATTCCGGCCGATATTGACCGGGTAAGAGGATCGATCGATGGGGCCGCTGAAGGCGCGTTCGCCCACTTCCCTCCCGTTCACGTAGAGCAACATCCGCTCTCCGTCATAAACGCCGGTCACGCGATTCAGTCCGTCGGCGAGCCGGGCCTGCGCGTAAGGCACGATGAGGGATTCCCAGCCGCCGGAATAAACGACAAAATGAATGCCCCGGCTTTCGAGGCGCATCAGGTATTGCCGGTCGCCCCTGGAAATCAGCGGGGAAAAGGTTTCGCTGCGCCGGTCGCCTTCAAACACCGCTTCCAGCGTCAGGGGCCCGGTCAGGTTGAGGTCGTCGCCGGACTCGACCTCGACCGCTCCGGCCACGCCTTCGCCCGCTTCGACGGTTCCTCTCACCAGGCCGCGCCGTTCCGGGTTGGCCCGATCCACCGCCACCTGGATTTCGGCAATCTCCTTCCAGAGTCCCTGGTCGACCCAGTCCCAGATCGCGCCGCCCTGCAAGGCGGGGTACTCCCGGATCGCATCCCAGTATTCGGCCAGATTGCCGATGCTGTTTCCCATCGCGTGGGCGTATTCGCACAGGATCAGCGGACGCGGGGGATCGTTGCGGGCGTAATTGACGATCTGCGGGATGCGCGCGTACATCGGCGTGTGGATGTCGCTGTTGCGCTCGTGAGGCCGGACTTGCTCGTATTGAACCGGTCGTGACGAATCCCGGGCCTTGGCCCAGTCGTAAACCGCCTCGAAGTTGACTCCGTTGCCCGCCTCGTTCCCCATCGACCAGATGATGACCGACGGGTGGTTTTTATCGCGTTCGACCATGCGTTTCATCCTGTCGACATGGGCGGCCTTCCAGCTCGGGTCCTTGGCGAGCGAATCCTCCCCGTAACCCATGCCGTGCGACTCGATGTTGGCCTCGTTGATCACATAAAGACCGTACCGGTTGCAGAGCTCGTAAAAGATCGGCTGGTTCGGGTAGTGGGCGGTACGGACGGTGTTGATGTTGGCCTTCTTCATGAGAAGGATGTCCTCGACCATCGATTCCACCGAAATAGCATGGCCGGTTTCCGGATGGTGTTCGTGACGGTTGACGCCTTTGATCAGAATCGGCCGGCCGTTGACCAGAAGTTGCGCGTCACGGATTTCGATGGTGCGGAAACCGACATCATGGGCGGTGGTGGCGACAACCTCGCCGTCGGAGTCGCGCAACCGCAGAACGAGGCGGTACAGGTTCGGGGTTTCAGCGGTCCATTTCGCGGGATTTTCCACGTCCGCGCGCAGGACCATCTGCGCCCTTTCACCCGGGGCCAGGGACTGGCCGGCGGTTTCCGGCAGTTCGGTCACAAGGTTGCCGGAATCGTCGAATAACGCGCCTTCGACCGAGAAACCGGATACGGGGTCTTCGTGGGTGGCGACATCCGCTTCCACCCGCAACACCGCGTCACGATAGTCGTCGTCGAGATCGGTATGAATGAAAAAGTCCGCCAGGTGGAGATCGTGGAGAGCCGTCAGGTAAACATCGCGGTAAATTCCGCTCAGCCGCCAGAAATCCTGATCCTCCAAATAGCTGCCGTCGCTGTTCCGATACACCTCGGCCGCGAGCAGGTTCTCTCCCTCCCGGAGGAAATCAGTGATGTCGAATACCGCCGGAGTGCGCGAGTCCTGGCTGTAACCGACTTTTTCGCCGTTGATCCAAAGGTAAAACGCCGAATTCACACCCTCGAAGTGGACCCGCACCCGCCGTCCTTCCCACCCTTCGGGAAGGGAAAACTCCCGACGGTAGGCGCCGACCGGATTGCGTTGGTCGTAATTCGTAAAATGCCTCGGCGGCTCGCCCATCACCCGCGGCGGATCGACGTGGAACGGGTAGGCGATATTCGTGTAAACAGGCACCCCGAACCCCTGGATTTGCCAGTTGCCCGGAACCTCGATCCGGTCCCAGCCATCGATAGCGTACCCCGGCTTCTCAAAACCGGCCGGCCGGCTGTCGGGATCGGGAGCCCACTTGAAATCCCAGGTTCCGTTCAGGTCGTGGTGCCAGGGTGTATCGGCGCCGCCTCCCCGCAATGCGGACGCATCGTCCTCGAAGAGAAGATGCCAGGCGTACGGATCCAGCTTATTGATGGCAAAGACATGCTGATTCTCCCAATCCGGAGCATCCGCGGTGGCGATGGCTGAACCCAGGCACATTATCGTCGAAAGTAAAAAGGCTGTTTCACTAGAGTTCTTACGGTTCATGGCGTGCTGTCGTTGTCAAAGGGTCGAATGCGAATCGAATACTCGTAGGGTTCCGCCCGCAGTTGATAGGGTTCGAGCGGACGCGCCCGCGGGCTCCAGCTGGTGTCACCCCCCACGCCCATTTGTTTGTAGTCGAGATTCACGGTGAAGAACTCCGGCTCCTCCGGGAGCTGCCAGGTGTGGGTGGCCTCGGCCAGCTGTTGCTGGGTGTAAGGCCAGGCGCTGAAGTTCATCAGGGGGGAACCGGAAGCCATGAAACCATGGCCTTCCTCATCCGCGAAAGCGACCCAGCGCACGTCCGTACGGTTTCCGTTTTCCTGCGGGTGGACGTAGTCGAAGGCCAGGTCTTTCGTCCGCATCGCATAGATCCCGACAGGCGCCCCGCTCTTGCGGTCCCAATATGTTTCATGCGGGCCGCGACCATACCAGCTCACCTGCGAATACTCGGCCGGGATTTCCATTTGCATCCCGAGACGCATCATCGGCTCTTTTTCCGGATCGGGCTCGATGGCGGTCTCGATGAGGATTTCTCCATCGCCGCGAATCGTGTAACGGTTGCGGTAGGTACTGTTCCCCACCGGAAGATCAAATTCCGCCACGACGAGGATCTCTCCTTCGCCCGGACGATTCACGGACAAGCCGGTCAAGGTGCGATTCCCGGCCGCTTCGGCCCAGTCGCTCAGCAAAGCCTCCAGGCCCGCGCCGCGCGCATCGTCGTTGTCGGTCGGCGCCCGCCAGAAATTGGGCTCGAGAGGCTTGCGGAGCAGTTCCCGGCCGGCATACCGGAGGCTTTCGAGCGCCCCGCTGCTCTTGCCGATGGCGGCGGAAAAACCCTCCCCGGCGATCACGTGACGGCCATTCTCCTCGCTCACCCGGAGCTCGGGGAAGGAGTCCGGACGCGGCGTCGCGCTCGTGCCGGCCGTCTCCAGATCGAACTGCTCCCAGGCCACGACGTGGCCCTCGGGGGCCCACTTTTCGTCACCGGCCAGACTGAACTCGACCGTCAAAATATATTCGGCCCCCGGTTCGCGGGGCACGTCACTGAAGGGAAGACGCACTTCGCGGGTTTGTCCGGGACCGATTTCGGGAAGTGCCACCGGCTCGGAGGCCACCACCCGGCCGTTTTCTTTCAAACGCCATTCGGCGGTGACAAAGGACAGGTCGCGGAAGAAATAGTCGTTGGTGATCGCCGCCAGACCGCGGGATTCGTCGCTCAGCTCGACGGCGATTTCCTGGTAAACCTTTTTCACTTCCGGCAGCGCCGGACTCGGCCGGCGGTCGGGCATCACGATGCCGTTGATACAGAACGGGCCGTCGTGTTTGTCTTCTCCGAAATCCCCGCCGTAAGCCCAGTATTCGCGGCCGTCTTCGCTGGTTTTCGCCAACCCCTGGTCGACCCAGTCCCAAATGAAGCCGCCCTGGAGAACCGGGTAACGCTTGATCACCTCCCAGTAATCCTTGAAATTCCCCAGGCTGTTCCCCATCGCGTGGGCGTATTCGCACAGAACGAGCGGCCGGTCGGGATCGCCTTCGGCGTAGGTTCTCAATTGATCGATGGACGCGTACATCGGCACCGCCAGATCGGTGGCCGGCTGGGTCCAACGTTCCATCGGCCAGTCCCAAAGGTACTGGACGGGGCGGGTGGCATCGTAATCGCGGATCCAATCGGCGCCGGCAACCAGATTCGGGCCAAACGCGGCTTCGTTCCCCAACGACCAGATAATGATCGAGGGGTGGTTTTTGTCGCGGTGCACCATGGACGTGATCCGGTCGAGGTGCGCCTCCCGCCAAGCCGGTCGCGCCGCCAGGACCGGTTGAACCTGGTACCAGGCGTCGTGCGACTCGATATTCGCCTCGTCGATGACGTAGAGCCCGTATTCGTCGCACAATTCGTACCACAGGGGATGGGTGGGATAATGCGCGGTCCGCACCGCGTTGATGTTATTCCGCTTCATCAGCAAAATGTCCTCGATCATGCCTTCGCGCGTGGCGACTTTGCCCCTGTACGGATCGTGTTCGTGCCGGTTGACCCCTTTAAGATAAATCGGCCGGCCGTTGACCAGGAGTTGCCGGTCGCGAATCTCGATCCGGCGGAAGCCGAAATTGTGACTGAGGACCTCGGTCACCTCCCCCTCCCCGTCGCGCAGAGTGATGAGCAGTGTATACAGATTTGGCGTTTCGGCCGTCCATTTCAACGGGTTCTCCACGAATGCGGTCAACTCCACCTTGCGGGTCGAATCGGCGGGAATTCGTCCGGCCTCATGGATCATGGCCGGTTGCAGGGCGAGGGGTTGCAGGTCGCGGTCGAGGAGTTCCACCTCCAGGGAATGCGATGCGCTCGGAGTATCGGCGAAATTGGCGAGTTCGATCGCGATGTCGAAATCCGCGTCCCGGTACTCCTCATCAAGCCGGGCGGTGGCGAAGAAATCCCGGACATGGGTCTTCGGCGTGGCGAAAAGGAAGACGTCGCGGTGAATGCCGCTCAATCGCCACATATCCTGGTCCTCCAGGTAGCTGGCGTCCGACCAGCGGTAAACTTCGAGCGCGAGGTGGTTCTCGCCCGGTTGCAGGTAGCGGTTGATCCTGAACTCGGCCGGGGTCATGCTGCCCTGGCTGTAACCCACCTTTTCGCCGTTGATCCAAAGGTGGAATGCGCCCTGGACGCCCTCGAAATGCAGGAAGATCTCCCGCTCCTCCCATTCCCGGGGAATCGAAAAAGCGGTCCGGTAGGAACCGACCGGATTGTTCTCATGATCCACGTGCGGAGGATTGGTCTCAAAGGGGAATCCGTGGTTGATGTAGATCGGTTGACCGTAGCCCTCCAACTGCCAGTTGGCCGGAACCCGGATGAAATCCCAACCGCTGTCGTCGAAATCGCTTCGGAAAAAATCAACCGGCCGGTCCGCCGGCTTGCCGACCCAGTGGAAGCGCCATTCGCCGTTGAGACTCTTGTGGTAGGGCGAACCGTGACGCTCGCCCTCGACCGCGGCGTCGCGATCCGGGAAAGGCATCAACGTGGCGTGAGGCGGCTCCTTGTTGATTCCGAAAATCTCGGGGTTCTCCCATTCCACGGCGTGGAGAACGCCGGCAGCGTGAACCAGACCACAAGCGGTTAACGTTCGAAAAAGGCGTCTGTAGGTTTTACCCATAATCGTCAGTTCCCCCTATAGATCGGGTTGGGTCGCGGGTCCTGGGCATCGACTTCGCTGCGCCGGGCGTCGATCATCGCCCGCATCTCCGCGGCTTTTTCCGGCATCGCTTCGCTGAGGTCGTTGGTTTCCCCAATATCCTCGGCCAGATTGTACAGCTCGATCCGGTCTCCCTCGTAGAAATGAATCGCGCGCCAATCCCCGGACCGCACCGCGGTGTAGGGCCGGGCGCCTTCGATATGGTAATGCGGGTAATGCCAGAACAGCGCGTTACGGTCCAACGACGCGGACGGATCCTCCATCAACGGGAACAGCGAAAGGCCGTCGACCTGCGCCCTGCGCTCGGCGTCCAACTCGACCCCCGCCGCCTGCAGGATCGTCGGAAACAGGTCGTGGGTGATGACAGGCTCGTGGGAAACGCCGCCCGCGGGAACCACCGCCGGCCAGTGAATCATCGCCGGTACCCGGACCCCGCCTTCGTAGGCCGTTCCTTTCCCTTCGCGCAAGGGAGCGTTGCTCGTCGGCCTGCCGTTTCCGTTATCGAGCCCTCCGTTGTCGGAGGTGAAAATGAGCAAGGTGTTCTCGTCGAGCCCAAGCTCCTCAAGTTTCGCGTGAATGCGTCCGACAGATTGATCCAGCGCTTCGACCATCGCCGCGTACTGGGGATCCGTGTGCTGAAAGCCGCTGCCCGCCGCGAGCTTGCGCCGGTATTTGTCGGTCAGGTCGTGCCTCCCCTGAATCGGCGTATGCACCTGATAATAGGGCACGTAAATAAAGAACGGGTCATCCTTCCATTCCTGGATCAGGCCCACCACGTAATTGGTTTTCATGTCCGTCAAATACAACCCGGTCGTCTCTTCCCGAGGCGGAAAATTCGCCACCATCATTTCCCGCCCGGGTCTGGCGTAAGGCCAATAATAGGACCCGGGTTGCCCGAATCGATTTCCGGCGATATTGACGTCGAAGCCCCGGTTCTGCGGGAAATAGGGCTCGATGGCCTCAAGGTCGTCCGAGGGCGGAGTCAGATGCCATTTGCCCACATGGGCGGTGCGGTAACCCGCGCCTTGCATCAGATCCGCGAGCGTCTCGTGACGCAGCTCCAGCTCCCGGGTCCACTCCGGCGGCCGAAGCGGGTACTGCGACCGGCGCTGGTCGTTCCACACGCCCCACCAGCCGCCGATCCAATCGGTCACGCGGTGCCGCTCGGGCGCCATCCCGGTCATCAGCGACGCCCGGCTCGGCGAACAGACCGTACAGGAGGAGTACGCATCGGTAAAGAGCAGCCCATCGGCCGCCAGCCGATCGATGTTGGGTGTCTCGTAGAGGTCCGATCCGGTCACGCCGGTATCTTTCCACCCCATGTCGTCGACGAACAAGAGAACGACGTTCGGTCGTTCCCCGGCTTGTGATAAAAGCCCAAAGGCAATCAGGAAGGATGCCGTCAAGGCACCGGCGGTCAGTTTCTTTCGCATGGTATCTTTAATTCTTTCGGTTGGCAGGTCCTCGACCCCTGGTTTGTCATATATTTAAGGCTATCGAAATAACAGTGACAATCGTAGGCATATCCCATACCGCCCACCCTCATCCGGCAAGGCCGGATGCCTCTGGGATGTAGCATCGGCGCTTCCGCCGATGAAAGGCCGATCCGGCGTACCACGTAGAGCCTTCGTGCTCGACTGAGCTTGTCGAAGTCTCGATGAGGTTGGCGTTCGTCCCTTTCAATATGAATGTCTTAATAAGAATTATGATTGTGCATCTCGTAATTAGACATGCGCCCTCAATCTCCGGCCGTGATCCTCTCGAGGGCGGCTTCCACGGAGTCGGGCGGTCGGTGGCGGATCGGATAAAGATGGTGGGACAGGCGCCGCACGGCGGCCGTGAATTCGGGATAGGCGCGGCCGGTGATGTCGATGAACCCGATCTGGTAGTTCTCTCCGGGGCGTCCGGCGGCGGACTGATCCGGAAATGCAAACCAGTGGGCGCCGACCACTCGCGAATCCAGGAGCCCGGCGGCGACATACGCATTGTAGGCCAGGCCCCGTTGCCGCTGGTCGTGAACCCCGTACAGGCCGGTTCCCGGGACTCCCCGGTCGGGGGCGCCGAAATGAAATTCCGTGATGATGACCGGAATATCCGCCGAGGGCGGAACCGGATGAGCGCCAGCCAGGGGGGCGTAGCGATTGGACGAAAAAACGTCGACGTAACGGGGCGCGGTTTCGATCACGATCCGCGCGGCCCGGTGAACGCGGCAACCGAGGTACAGGTGATTCGGCATCAGTTCGCGCATCGTTTCCCGGCAGATGGAGAAGTAGCGTTCGGCAAAGGACGCGTAATACGCCGCGAGATCCCCGGCGAACGCCTCCGTTCGCTCGTCGAACGGCGGTTCCCGCGTTTCCAGCAGGGCATCCCAATCCTCGAGCGACGTCCCCCAGGCCTCGTTGAGCGTGGCGATATCCGTGTGACGCTCGCGCAGTTGACGAACGAACTCGACCTTGGCCGGACGGTCCGGCCCGGCGTGGAACAGGATCGGGGCCAGGTCGTTGGGCCATTCCAGTTCGTTATGGATGAAAACCCCGAGACACCAGGGGTCTTCCCGCGCCCAGGCGTGCGCTTCCAGCGCGTCGCGGAGAGCCTCTTCGAATCGGGGATCGAAGGGATCGGGCAAAAAGTGCCCGCCGCCGTGGTTCAAGTTGGTCCGCCAGGTGCCGATCATGAGCGTATACGGCGTGCGCCCCTGCCGCATCATGTCTTCGTCGGACCAGGCGCCGATGGTATTGATGCCCCAGGAACGCAAACGGTCGTGGGTGAAATCGCGCGCCCGGTCGAGCGCGTCGTCTCCCCAGGCGCGAACCAGGTTCGCCCGCAGGAAATTCGCCTGCCGGGGACGGTTCCCGCGCGGCTCCTGAACGAGCGCGTCATAGAGCGGGTCCTCCGGATCGGGAAGCCACTCGAACAGCTCGCGGCGGTTCGGGACGGCGGGAGTGACGACGTGCATCCCGATCGAATTGACGCCGTGCGACCAGAAAAGCGCTCCTTCAGGATCGACGAACCACCAGCGCCCGTCGACCTTTTCGGTCCGGAAATACCCCGTCGCTTCGAGCCGCGGCCCATCCTCCCAGCCGCCAAACCGATTCATTCCGGGAACCGAAGCCCCGGCGTTTTGTTGCTCTTCCTCGTTCAGGGCCGCGGTCAATTCCTCGATGGAATCGATCTTCCCCGGCCAGTCGAGCGCACGAAGCTGGCCGAACCGGTCGAGGTACGGCAACGCTTCGAGGTCGGCGTTCGCCTCCGACCCGTACGGCCAACACCCCTCCAGCCCCTCGACCCAAAGCTCAAACGGGCCGGCGGCATGGACGGTAAAACGCAAGGCCCGCACCCGGGAGGGATCAAAGGCCCGCCAGTGGGTGCGGTGGCCGTTGGGACGAGCCGCCTGGCTGCGAAAAATTTCCGGGCCGTCATACCACTCCCCCGGCCGCGAATAGGTGAACCCGAGCGTTCCCTCGGATTCGGTCGCCACAACGGCCACCCCCGGAAAGGAGCGTGCCCAGTCGAGCGCCCCTTCATTGTCGAGGCGGGCGTTGATCCGGACCAGGCGGTCGCCGGTGTTGGAGAGATCGACCCGAAGATGATTCCAGGCGTTCAGATCCCAACGCCCGGCGGGCGGATGGAAAACAAACGTCACCGCCCCCCCTCCCGCCCCGCGCAAGCGGTAACGGCCGTCGATCGCCTCCGCCTCGGCGTCGGCCGGATGGGTCACGTGCGCAACCTCGAAAGACGTCCCCGGATCGAACAGCGATTCCACCTGCCGCGGCGTTCCGGAGGCCGGGACCGACAACAGCGCGACCCAGGCGAAAAACATAACGGCAGTGGCTGGAGGATTTTCCAACCTTCGCGCGGGATCGCTTTTGAGCTTCATGGGTCCGTCGCCTCCAGCTTGAAGCGCAGAAACCCTTGACCGGTCGGCGAGTCTTCTATCGGAACCTCGTGGTAATAGGTGTGGACTCTGAAATCGCCGTCATCGACCGCTGGTTGCGCTTCTCTCACGACCTCCGCGGAAAGGTTTGCAAGCGATTCGCCTCCGCGCGGAACAAGGGCGACACCCCTCGCGTCACGCCGGATGCGCATTTGGATGACCAGGTAGGTCTTACCGGGTTCGGCTTCCGGCCCCAACTCACTTCCGGAAAGCATTTCGGGAGCGAAAAGCCGTCCGGAGCCGGGAATGAGGGGATTCGACCCCAGAAGATATTCGAGACCGTTGGGAATTCCGTCGCCATCGGCATCGGCGAGGGGACCACTTAAGCCACTCGGAAGATCGAACTCCGCAGCCCAATCAGCATAAGACGGAACGGGTTCCGCCAGTGAGGCTATCTCGTTTGCGCTGATCACCGCATTCCGAATATGGACGTCACCGATCAGACCCGAAAACGGGTCCGGGACCTGGCCGGCCTGGCCTCGGCCCAGGTAGTGGTATTTGCTGTTCAGGTCCTTGGGGAAAATGGTCGCTTCGGTGCGATCGACCTCCTCGCCGTTGACGTAAAGGATACCATTTCGCGGCAGATCCGGACGGCGGCGGTGACCGACGGTGACAGCCACATGAGTCCACTCGCCCGGCGTGAGCGCGTCGGCAAACAGATTCCAGGAGTTGCCCGCATCGCGCATTTGAAACCGGAGGCGGTCCTGGCCATCCCGGGCAATAAGCGACATATCGCGGTTGTGGGCGTCCCCAAAACTGAAAATCCGCTGCCAGTCGGCTCCGCCGTCCCACTTCACCCAGGCGGCGAAGCTGAAGGTTTCGCTGTCGGCGAAATTGGCGGGAAGCTGCACATAATCGTTCTCGCCATCCAGGCGGAGCGCCGGCCCGCGGACTCCCGGCTCGAACGACGGGGCGCCAACGTGCATCGCGTGAACCTGATCCGCGGACGAATCGCGGACATCTCCCTCAAAGCGATAATGCGCGTTGCTCCCCGGGACCGCGGGAAACTCCTGGATGTAGCCGATCGGCGACTCCTGGTCGCGGTAAACCTTCCCCATCGGGGTGAGCGCCAATGTGTCCTCACCTTCGTGTTCAAACACATACCGCTGCCATTCAACCCGGCTGTAAACGGAGTAACGCTCGATCCACGGGGTGTCGTCCATCATTTGAATGAACTCTCCAATGCGCTGGGCGTTCTGCTGCCGCGTCGGGGGCCCGTCGGTCCAATTGGCGCCGTTGTTGAATTCCTTGAGCCAGATCGGACGCCGGCCGGTCCGTTCGTGCACCTCCCGCAACCAGTTGCGAAGCTCGCCCGCGGTCCTGTCCCATTGGTAAAAGTGAATGACGATGTAATCCACGCGGTAATCGAGAGCGTCGGCCAGGTCGATAAACTCGTAAAGCCACTGGCGGCCTCCATCGGTCACGGCGGGAGAGCCGATCCGGTACCCGGCGCGCATCATCTTCGGCCATTGATTTATGGCGCTCTGAGGGGTGGGAGTGTAGTTATGGGCGTCCTGGTCGGGAGCGTTCGGCTCATTGTAGCCCATGTAGTGGGTGATGTCGGGCTTATCGACCCATCCCTGGTAGGAGGGCCAAACGGAAGTCTGCTGAATGGCGACATATTCACGGTCGAGGGAGGAATTGCGGTTGATGCTCCAGTTATAAAACCAGGCCGCATTCACCCTCCCGGCCTCGGAATTGGGCAACTCGGTTCCCCCGGCGTAACCTTTTTTGGAAATCCATCGCCAGGGAAGAACCCGTATGAAGTTGACCTTATTGTTCAGATCCCCGGGCAATTGAGCCACCTCCAGATCTCCGTCCTGAGCGATATAGACGCGGCTGGCGCCGGTGCCGTCCTCGTTCTCCGCGAGCGTCAGCATATAGCCCCGCTTCAGAGTGAACGAGCTGACAGCGTCCCTCCAAATACGTATTTCGCGGGGTATCCCGGGAAGGTAATCCCGCGAGACCAGCGGCAGCTGTGAGCCCTCGAAATTCGCCTCGCGGTAGAGCCGCGCCACCGGCTTATCCGGGCCGTGCGGAATGACCACGGCGCCGAGCTCGTGTTGCACGATCCGCACATTGTCGTCGAGAACGGCCGGCGCATCTTCGACGCTGATGCGTTCGAGGAAATCGGAAGCGACTTTGGACGGGGCAACGTGCGTGAAGAAGAGCCAGGCGTCGGGGGAGTTCAAGTGGATGTGGCTGCCGGGAAATGGATTCGCCGAACGTTCTGTGAGATGCAGCTCGGATTTACCATGCAGGATCACAGTGGAGTCGGCCACCGCCGGAACCTGAAGGATCTCATTGTCTATTTCGAGAATATTGGCGGTGGCTGGAAACGGCAACGTTGACACCAGGGACAAAACGAGAAGTCGCGACGCGGCTTGGATCATGGGACAAAAATAAAGGCCTGGTCAGCTCGGATTCGGATAGTCGGGAACCCGTGACAGTATTCATGGCAAATTTCAATAATGGACGATACGGGACCGAATGAGAATGGAAGTTCTTATTGTAATACTGGATGATCTTATCGGATGGACGCGCGGCTATCCTATTTCACGTCAAGTCCTGTTCCCGCTTTCCCGGGGCCGAACGTAGTCTGCAGGATGCCCTGCAGCATCCATTGTCCCACCGCTTCCAGGATCGTTCCCAGAAGGCTTCCTCCTGAAATTCCGTCCGGGCGCCGGGATACCGAAGCTTGACATAATAGAACCGCGGCCGGTCCGCTGACAAACTGCATTGATAGATTTCTCCCCGGCTGTCACTGGACTTACTAATGGTCTCACAATTGTATCAACTCGGAAACATCGATTGAAACCGGACCTGTCCTTCCTGTTCCCCTGATCGGATGGGGCTGCGGGGATTGCGCCCCGCAGCCCTTCCACACCACCGGACATGCGGTTTTCCGCATCCGGCGGTTGAACCCGGCGGAGGTCATGGG
>PXDC01000341.1 GCA_003565135.1 Verrucomicrobiota bacterium | reverse complement strand
TTTCCAGCTCCGGGACCGCGACGGCAACCGGTTCGAGGGCGAGGTGGTCGACATCGACTTTTCCGAACTCGGCGACAAGGGCGTGCATATCGACGACCTGATGAACTACTCCATTCAGTACCATTTCGAGTTCCCCTTCGAGGAACGGCCCGAATTCCTCTCGGTTTCCCAGAATTTCGGCGGCGACGAGCCCGCCGTCCCGGCGGAGATGGGCGTCCGTTTCTTTCACCACGGCATCCACATGGAATCGGTGATGCTGAGCCACCGCACCGCCCACACGATCCGCCTGGACTGGGACACCGACTGGAAACGGGCCGAGGACGACATCGAAGAAGCCCGCCGCCGACTGCGGCAACGGCGCGAGGATGCCCTGGGCATAACCAGCTACAGCGCCGTTTACAGCTACCTCTACGTGACCGACACCGAGGTCCGCCACGAAATCCTTATCCCCCTCCTCACTCTGGAAAGCTGGCTCCCGATTGAACGGGAGGACGCCGCCACCATGACCGTGGCGGAACAGCACGCCGCCCGGGACGGGATCGAAACCTTTCTCAAGGAGCACAGCCGGCTGGAAATCGACGGCGAAACCGTCTCCCCCGCCTTCGACCGCCTCGATTTTTTCGGGCCCGAGTTCCGGGATTTCGCCCGTCAATCCCCCGAGGAGGATGTCAGTGTCTACAACGCACGGGTCGGGATCATTGTCTCCTACCCGACCCGGCAGCCCCCGCGGCAGGTGCGCTTCACCTGGGATTATTTCGACGAGCACCTGCCGGTATTCCGCCCCGCCGTCTATCCGTTCGAAGAAGACCGGTTGGACGCCCTTCTGCGCCCCGGTCGAAACGTTTTCGAGTGGGAGGCCGAAACACCGAGACAGCCGGCGGAACTGGCCGAACTCGAACGGCCCGAACCGCCCCCGGTTCTGTCGGTGCCGCTCGCTTCCCTGGCCGGAGGAACGGGCGCTCTGCTGTTCGCCTGGGCGGCCATCAAGTCCGGTTCCCGGCGCAACCGGCGGTACTGCGGCGCCCTTGCGGCGGGCTTGGCACTGGCCGCGGTGGCGACCCTCCCGTACGCCCGGGCGGCGGTCGCCCACCCCCTGGCACCCCCTCCCGAGATCGCCGACGAAAAGGCCGACGCCCTCTTCGCCGCCCTGCACCGGAACCTCTACCGGGCCTTTGACTTCCGCGAGGAAGAACGCATCTACGACGCCCTCGACCAAAGCGTGGCGGGCCCGCTGCTGGAATCACTTTACCTGCGGATCCGGGAGAATCTGACCGTCGAGGAACAGGGAGGCGCGGTATCGCGGATTCACGACGTGGAGATTCTCGAAGGCAACCGGGTGCCGGGGGAACCCCTTTCGCGCTCCCGCTCCGGCGGTTTCACCTACCGCTGCACCTGGACCGTCACCGGCACAGTCGAGCATTGGGGCCACATCCACACCCGGAAAAATCAATACGAAGCCCGTTTCACGGTCGAAGGCCTCGACTCCGGATGGAAGATAACCGACTTCGAACCGCTGCGGGAAGAGCGCGTCGAGCGGCAAATCCGATTGAGACAATGAGGATCGGAATCGACCAGCTCGGCTTCGAATACCCGCGGCAAACCTTCCGGCTCCACATTCCGGAACTGTCCGTTGCCAGCGGAGAAAGGGTCGCCTTCGTCGGTCCCAGCGGGTCCGGAAAAACCACGCTCCTCCGGCTGCTCGCCGGCATTTACCTTCCCTCCGCCGGACACCTGACGCTGGGTGACACCGCCATCCCGGAACTCGACGACGCCGCCCGGCGGCGATTCCGAATCACCCGGATCGGTTTTGTTTTCCAGGACTTTCACCTGATCGACTACCTCGACGTGGAGGAAAATATCCGCCTCCCCTACCGGATCCATCCCGCCCTGAAGTGGACCTCCGACGTGGCCCGCCGTTCGGAGGCCCTGGCGGAAGCGACCGGGATCGCGGACAAGCGGCGGCGGCGAGTCGACGAACTCTCCCAGGGAGAGCAGCAGCGGGTCGCCATCTGTCGCGCCCTCCTCCCGGAGCCCGGCCTCGTCCTGGCGGACGAACCCACCGGAAACCTCGACCCCGCCAACAAGGAGCGGATACTGGAGATTCTCTTCCGGGAGACCCGCCAACACGGCGCCACCCTGGTCATGGTTACCCACGACCGCGACCTCTTGAGCGGATTCCCGCAGGTCATCGATTTTCAGAACTTCCAGACTCCCCTCCCGGAATGATCAAACTGCTTCCACTGATCCGGCATTACCTCGTTTACCACCGGGGAAAAACCGTCACCCTGACCATCTGTCTGACGACGGCGCTGTACCTGCCGCTGACCGTGCACTCCCTGGTGGAAATGCTGCAGGCAGAGATGGTCCGGCGGGCCGAGGCCACCCCGATCGTGATCGGCCCCGAGGGAAGCCGGTTCGACCTCGTCCTGCACGCCCTTTACTTCCACACCGACGCTCCCGGAACGATTCCGCGTAAAGCGGCCGCCGGGGTCGGGGACAGCGGTTACGCCGCCGCCGTCCCCCTCTTCGTCCGCTACCGGGCAAGGGGGCACCCCATCGTCGGCACCACCCTCGAGTACTTCCCCCTGAGAGGCCTCGATATAGGCCGGGGACATCTCCCGACCCTGCTGGGTGACTGCGTGGTCGGCTGGCAGGTGGCCCAACGCCTGGGGCTCTCCCCGGGCGACCGGCTCCTTTCGGACCCGGAAAACGTCTTCGATCTGGGCGGCGCCTACCCGCTCGACATGCGGGTGACCGGGATCCTCGATCCGGCCCATTCCCCGGACGACCATGCCGTTTTCGTCGACCTCAAAACCGCCTGGATTATCGAGGGAATCGGACACGGCCACGACGACCTCGACGAGACCGCCGATCCCGAGAGTGTCCTCCGGACCGAGGAAGACCGTACCGTGGCCAGCCCCGCCCTCCGCACCCACACCCGGATCACCCCGGAGAATCTCGCTTCCTTTCACTTTCACGGCGACCCCGGCGAATTCCCCCTCACCGCCATACTCGCGTTCCCGCACGACCCGCGCTCGGGCACCCTTCTGCTCGGGCGGTACGTCGGGGAGGAATCCCGCCTGCAGGCACTTCGTCCGCGCGAGGTCACGGAGGAACTCCTCGGCATGGTCGTCCAGTTGAAACGGTTTTTCGATTTTCACCACGCGTTGATGTTCGCCGTGGTGGGGCTTTTCGTCGCGCTGGTCATGCTGCTTTCTCTGCGCCTCAGGAAACGGGAAGCAGAGACCCTGTTTCACCTCGGGTGCAGCCGGGGCACCCTCTTCACGCTCCAGGCGGCCGAACTTCTCATCCTCCTTACCGTCAGCGCCGTGCTCGCGGGGGCGGCCAGTTGGACCACCGTTCAGGCCGCCCGGACCTGGGTGCAAACCCTCTCCGGGTAGCCCGCGACCGCCGGCCGATCCGAGACGGCCGGATCGGCCGGCGGTCGAGGCACGGTGGCCGAACCACTCCGCGGGCCGTCATACCGGTCACGCCGTCAACGCGGGCGGGGAATATAATGGTCGATCAGCTGTCCCTCGCGGTTGATCATTTTGAAGTCCTGGGATTCGTCCTGGATGGTGACCAGGATCAGGTGCCGAATCGACTCGCTCCGCTCCAGGTACCAGGTCTCCCGGGCATCGTGTACGACCCGCTCGCCGACGCCCCAGGCGCCGTCCCCGATGTACACGATGCCGTCCTCGTGCTCCACTTCCCCGCGAATGGGCACGGTGCGCTTGTAGGCGTGATCGTGATTCTCGAAAGCCACCCTCACCCCGTAGCGCTCGAAAAGCGGGTGCCAGTGTTCCCGTATCCGGCGGGACACCGCTCCGTCAATGCTGCGCACGGAAGGATACGACGGCACATGGTAGACGGGGAACAGGTGCGGGATACCGTCGCGCTCCGCCAGGACTCCCTCCAGCCATTCCGTCTGGGTACCCTCCACCGGTCCCGAATGATCGGTATCGAGAAAAACCAGGCTCATGTAATCCCCGAAATCGAGGTAGCCGTACCCGGGGTGACCGGGAAAGGCGAAGAGGTTGTAATAATACGGGGCGATATCCTCGCGGAACGCGTCCGTATCCTCATACGCCTCGCGTCCGCGATCGTGCCCCCAGTAATAACCGCCCCGGATCTCGTGATTGCCAATGCCCATAAGGACCGGGACCACCCGTCCGTCTTCGGCAATAAGCGTGTCCCTCATGACCCGGAAAAAAACGTACTCGCGTTCGACCCGGTCCTCCCGTCCATCCGAGTAGGCCAGGTCGCCGCCCCAGGCGATGAAATCCGGATCGAATCGCATGGCCTCGCGGTTGACCTGCGCCATCCACTCCTCCCGGTGCATGACATCGCCACCGACCACCATGCGGATGGGACGATAGGCCGTCTCCGGCATGGTGCGGAACTTGTAGAACGGACTGGGAATACCCTCGACCGCGTGACTCACGCGGAAACGCCGCTCGGACTCGGGTTCGAGACCGGTGATTTCGGCCGTGTGAACGATGCGGTCCGAGAAAACCATCGGTTCGCTTGCCGCCTCGACCACCGAGAGGTCGCCGCCGCCCACCGCTCCGTATTCGACGTAGGCAGGACCGGTGTCCCCTTCGGTGTGCCACTGGATCGTCATCGTGGTGGTCGGATCCCGCTGCCAGGTGAGATAGAGCGCGACAGGTTCCTGCGTCGGTTCCTCGACGCTTACCCGCGCGCCGAGACAGATATCGGAGCTCCCGGTGGCGTTGTTGTGAACCGACACCGCCAGGATGTTCCGTCCGGACCGCAGCGGGGCATCCTGCACTTCGAGAATTTCATGCTCGGCCCACGGATTGGTGTACGTGGTGGCGCGGGTTTCAAAGCCGACCTCACCTTCCGGAACCAACTCGCTGCGGGCGATCTCCTCGCCGTTCAGGTAGTACACGGCCGCGTCGTCGATGATCTGCTCGATAAGGAGACGCCGGCCCTCCACCGGTCCTTCGTATTCGAATTCCTTGCGGAAGTAGTAGGTGCCGAGATTTTCCCGCAGCTCCGTACGGAGCCCCGGCTCGGGCCACCTGTCGGCACGGTCGCCGGTGTCATACCCCAGCAGGGCCGCCCCCCGGGACCATTCCCTGTCGTCGTACCCGGGATCGCGCCAGGCCGTCCCCAGATCCTCATTCCCGTCGTGGTAACGCCAGGTCGCGTCGAATTCGATCACCACTTCGGTCGCCTGCCGGGGTGGTTCGGCCGAAGCCGTCAGGGCGGCAGCCACCAATAAGACGACCGGCACCAACCGAATTCGCGAAAAAACCGAGCCAGGTGAAGATTCTTTATGCATGACGCCCACCCTACCGGAAACGCTTCCGCCGCACAACGCTTTTTGGGTTTGCCCTCCACCGGCCGCCGGCTGCAGATTCCCGGCACGAACGGGCTGAAACGGTCCGCCCGTGCCTTTCCCGACTTACCGGCCGTAAATCCGAAACCCGAATCGACCCATGTCCCGCCGCCACCACATCCTCCTCGCCCTTTCCGCCGTCGCCCTCGGTACCGCCGCCTGCCGCGAAGCCACCGTGCCGGACGCACCGTCCGCCGGACGCGAAACCCTCACGGTCTACACGGTCAATTACCCCCTCCAGTACTTCGCCGAACGGATCGGCCGCGACCTGGTCGAGGTCGTCTTTCCCGCCCCGGGCGACGTCGATCCGGCCGAATGGCGCCCGGACGATGAAACCATCCGGCGCTACCAGCAAGCCGATCTCATCCTGCTGAACGGCGCCGGTTACGCCCGGTGGACACGGCACGTTTCGCTCCCGGCCGGAAGGCAGGTCGACACCGCGGCCGGATTTCCGGATCAACTCCTCGAAGTTCCGGACGCCGTCGTCCACAGCCACGGCGACGGCGATCCGCACGCCCACGCGGGTACCGCGTTCACCACCTGGATCGATCCGCTTCTCGCCCTCGAGCACGCCCGGGCGATTAAAGAAGCTTTCCGCGACCGACTTCCCGAACACACCGCGGTTTTCGAGCAGAGCTTCGAAGCCCTCGCCGGGGATCTTCGGGCCCTGCACGGGGAACTGGAAGCCGCCGTCGCCCGGGACCCGGACCGACCGCTCTTCGCCTCGCATCCGGTCTACCACTACCTGGAGGCGCGCTACGGACTGAAACTGGAGAGTTTCCACTGGGAACCGGACGAAATGCCCGGCGAATCCGCCTGGGAAGCATTTGAACGCAAACGCGCGGAATTCCCCGCATCCTGGATGCTGTGGGAGGATCAGCCCTTGGACGAAACAGCGGCATTGCTGGCCGGACGCGGCGTGGAGAGCATCGTTTTTAATCCGTGCAGCCAGCCCCCGGCGACCGGCGACTTCCTCGACGTCATGCGGGAAAACGCATCCAATCTGCACCGCGCGTTCGCCCCCGACGACAACGCCGCCGCCCCCTGATTGCCCGCGTTGCGGGCTTGACCCGTCGAGGCAAAGAGCCTTTGGATGGATCGCTTATGGCCATGCAACCGTCCACCGCTCCCTCCATGGAGTCCATTGTGTCCCTCTGCCGCCGGCGCGGATTCATTTTCCAGTCCTCCGAGATCTACAGCGGCATCAATGGTTTTTTCGATTACGGTCCCATGGGGGTCGAGCTGCGCCGCAATATCAAGGACGCCTGGTGGAAGGATTTCGTGCAGCGACGCGACGATGTCGTCGGGCTCGACTCCAGCATCATTCACCATCCCAAAACCTGGGAGGCCTCCGGGCACGTGGACAACTTCACCGATCCGCTGGTGGACTGCAAGGTCTCCAAGCAGCGGTTCCGGGCGGACCAGCTCTTCTTTTCCGCCGTGGTTGTGGACGGCGAAACCGCCGGTTACGTCTCGGCCCTCGAGAGCGACAACGTGGAAGGCGAACTCCGGGAAGCGGCCGGGAAAATGAAGCGGAAAAAGGGGCTCCGCGGCGAACTGGGGCCGGTCCGCGCCCGCGAGTTCACCGAGGCGACACCCGGGGAGATCCCGCTCATCCCCTCCCCCGCCACCGGCGAAGCGGGGAGCCTGACCCCGCCGCGCTCGTTCAACATGATGTTCGAGACCCACGCCGGGGCCCTGAGGGACGGTTCCGGCCTGGTGTACCTCCGCCCGGAAACGGCCCAGGGGATTTTTATCAATTTCAAGAACGTCGTCGACAGCGGACGAAGCAAAATCCCCTTCGGCATCGCCCAGATCGGAAAAGCGTTCCGCAACGAGATCAACCCCCGGAACTTCATCTTCCGTTCGCGGGAGTTCGAACAGATGGAAATCGAGTACTTCATCTCGCCGGACGACGACTGGGAAAAACGGCACCGTGAATGGATCGACGCCGGATTGTCCTGGCTCGAAAGCATCGGCATTCCGCGGTCCCGGCTCAGCGAATACACCCATCCGCGGGAAAAACTCTCCCACTATTCCAAGGGAACGGTCGACATCATGTACGCCTTTCCCTTCGGCGTCCAGGAACTGTGGGGATTCGCCGCCCGGGGGGATTTCGATCTCCAGCAGCACCAGAAGTTCAGCGGCAAATCGATGGAGATCTTCGACGAAGCTTCCAAAAAGAAATTCATTCCCCATGTCATCGAACCGAGCGTGGGGGTCGATCGCATCCTCCTCGCCGCCCTCTGCACCGCCTACGCGGAAGAGGAGGTCGAGGGGGAAAAACGGACCGTGCTCCGGTTCAACCCGCGCATTGCCCCCATCAAGGTGGCCGTTTTCCCGCTGGTGAAAAACAAACCCGAACTGGTCCGGCTGGCGGAGGAACTGTACCGGAAGCTCCAACGCAAATACCACGTCTTCTTCGATACGTCCGGGGCCGTGGGACGGCGTTACCGCCGGATGGATGAAGTGGGCACCCCGTATTGCGTCACGTTCGATTTCGATTCCCTCGAGGACGGAACCTTCACCCTGCGCGACCGCGACACCATGGAGCAGCAGCGGATGAAGGAAGCGGACCTTTTCCGCCTCCTGGATGAAACCATCTACTGACCGCGAACCGCGAATCACCCGGTTGCCGGCCGGAGCGGAACCGCGAAGCCTGTGAAAGATTCACATTTTTTTTATTCCCGATCGCGTAACGGCAACGCGCGTCGATCCCGCTGGCAAAGCGGTTTTCGGTACACGGCCTAGGGAATTCCCCCATTCCGGGCGGACCTCCGGGCAGCCAGCTTTCACCTTGACCGAAAAATATTTGTATAAGAGGCTTTTACACGTATCAAAATTGACGAACACCTTTTCCGGAGCCATCGCACCCGGCGTTTCCGGTCGATTTTTCATTGTCAAAGGCAACCTTTTCTTTTTTCCGAATGATCTTGTGACGAGTGCGAAGGACAAGGTCCACCGATTATTCAGATGGCACGTAAAATCAGCTTTCTCAACTACAAGGGGGGCGTAGGGAAAACCTCCCTGATCGTCAACCTGGCCTCCTGTCTCGCACTGGAAGGCCAGCGGGTTCTTCTGTTTGATCTGGATACTCAGTCGAACGCGAGCATCTGGCTGCTCCGGCTCGACCGTTGGAACAAGATCAACAGTTCCGGTGAAGGAGCCATCTACTCCATCTTCAATCCGGGCAAAGCGACCATCGCGGACTGCCTGGTGCGGGACGTGGTGGAAAACAAGGACGGCGAAAAGCTCATTCCCGGTCTGGATATCGTTCCCACCACCTTCAACCTCGTCGACCTGGAAAGCGATCTCGAGTCCGGCAATCCGGAACAGCCCCCCTACTCCATCTTCCACGAGCAACTCGAGGAACTGGAGGACGAATATGATTTCATCCTTTTCGACTGCCCGCCCAACATCCTCCGGGCCGCCCAGTGCGGGGTTTACAGCAGCAATGAAATCTATGTCCCTTCCAACCCCGACGCCCTCAGCCTGATCGGGTTTACCCTCCTGGTGGAAAAACTGCAGAAGTTCCACCGCGCCTCCGCCAGCTTTCGAAAAAGCGGCATGGGCGTGCCGGCCGAAATCCGGGGCATCATCTTCAATTCCATCAAGGGCAACGTCGACATCGAAGTGCCCAAGATCCGCATGCAGCTTCGCATGAACCAGTTTCGAAGCCAGAAAAAAGTATCGGCCCGGGCCAAGATTTTCAATACCATGATCCGCGACGCCAATATTGTCCGTCGCGCGGTCACCCTGGGCCTTCCGGTGCCCATGGTGGGGGAACAACGCAGCGAGAGCGAAACCGTGGTGACCGATTACCGGAATCTGGCCCGTGAGCTCATGGACCACGAACCGAACTGAACGCATCCCGACTACACCACCATGTCAGATTCAGAAAACCAGAAATCCGAAAAATACACCGCGTCCAATTGGGATAAACTCCGGGCCAGCTTCCAGAGCTCCATGCTCGTCGACACCCGCCTCTCCAGCCTGGCCGAAAGCCTCGACACCGAGAGCTGGCCGCTGAAAGGCAAGGAGGAAACGCCGGCAAAATACATCGACTACTCCTTCGACGAATTGCAGGAAACTCCGGAGATGCAGGACCACCCCGACCGGGTGAAGCTCCTGATCGACATCCTCGACGGCACCCTCGCCTTCGACGATCCCTTCGGCGACATGGTTCAGACCGAGGAGGCGAACGCCTCCGAGGAGAACGAGGTTCTCAAAAACCTCCGGCGCCTGGAAATCCCCCCCGAATTCCCCATCTCCCTGACCAACCTTTCCCCCGAATCGCGCCAGCTTTGCCAGAACCAGAACCTGACCACCCTGCAGGAATTCGCCGAATTCTCCCAGAATATGGCCCAGCACATCGTCCTGGCGGGAGATTTCCGCAAGCTGCTCAACTCGCTCGTGCACATCGACGAAAAAACCCTCGCCGGGTACCTGCCCTACCGTCCCGGGACCAAGGGGCTTCACCTCCCCGAAGCCATCGCCTTCGCCATCGGGAGTCTCGAAACCGAGGAATCCCTGGCCCTGTACCGCAAATGCGGCGGACGCCTGGAGGACGAGGAGAAGGCGCTCGCCGCCCGCCTGTCGCCGCCCGAGGTCAACCAGGCGGAAAAGAAACTGAAGACCAAAATCGAAGAGCTGTTCACCTGGTTCGACCGCGAAAAGGAAGACCTCGATTCCATGGTTCATTACGGGCAGTCCCTCGACCGGTTTTTCGTGCCCATCAACGATCCCGCCAAGGAGCTGATCGCCACGCGGATCGTGGGCAGCATGATCAAGCGGCCGCCCCCGCCGGCACAACCCGCCCCCGCGGCGGCCGAACAGCCGGACGAACCGGAGCCAACGGCTCCCGGAAAGGGTATTCTGCGGAGCGTTTCGGAAATATTTCGTAAAATTCGCCGAAAATAGCGGTTCCCGTGCCTTTATTGTTTGGGTTTCCCGGTTTTTCGCCTATAAATTCCGGGTATGAATACGCGGCCATTGCCCCCGCTTAAACGAAGGCTCAGCCTGCCCAGGCTGGCCGACTATTCGGCGGAGCTCACCCGGGAGTCGCAGCGATCGGTGGAAACCATCCGTTCCCTCACCCGGGAACCTTCCGGTGATATCCGTGCGCTCGGTGCGACCGAGCTGGAAACCCTCGAAGCATCGCTGCGCGAACTGGAGGACACCCTGAAGGAACGGGAACGAGCCCTCCGCGATTCCGAAGCCCGTCTCCAGGAAAAGGAACGCGACCTCTGGGAAACCGAGGCCTTGATCACGGCGCGGGAAAACCTGCTGCAAAGCAAGGAACAGCAGTCTTCCGGCGGCGGATTGTCCGACGAATCCCAGCGGGCCCTGGAGGAGTGGAAAGCCGAGTTGGAAAAGCAGGAAAAATCGCTCCAGCAGGCCAAGGCCGCCCTCAAGGAACGGGAGGAGTTTCTCGATTCCAGCGAAAACACCCTGTTCGATAAATTCCAGCACCAGCAGGAGGAGGAAACGCGCCTCGAGCAGATGAAGGAGGAACTCGAGGTTCGCCGGCAGGAACTCGACCGCCGGGAAAAAGAACTCGCGTCCCGGGGGCGATAGCCCCGCGGGGGGCCCGGGCCGGAATGAGGAAAACCGCGACGCGACGCGGGTAAACCGCGGAGCGTTCGCGCATGCGGCGCTTGACATTTGAGACTTGGCAAAATCTCCTCCTTGGGGTCGGGCCGAGCCCCCGCGGCGGATTTCAACGCGGCGGGAAACCGGACCCGTAACCCGGAACACCCAAAACCCATGAACCTGTTGCTCCAATCCCTCCTCGCCCTCATTCCGATCCTTTCCGTGCTGCTTTTCCTGGTGTTGCTGCGCTGGCCCGCCACCCGGGCCATGCCGGTCGCATTCGCCGTCACCGCCCTGGTCGCGGCAACGCTCTGGGGCGTTCCCCTGTTGCGTGTCGCCGCGGCCACCATCGAAGGCCTCGTCATCGCCGTATCCATTCTCTACATTGTTTTCGGCGCCGTGCTGCTCCTCAATACCCTGAAGGAATCCGGCGCGGTCAGCGCGATTCGCCGCGGCCTGCTCGATATTTCTCCCGACCGGCGTATCCAGGCCATTATTATCGCCTGGTTGTTCGGGGCGTTCATCGAGGGCGCTTCCGGTTTCGGCACGCCGGCCGCGGTCGCGGCCCCCCTGCTGCTCGCCATCGGCTTCCCCGCGATGGCCGCCGTCATGGTCGCCCTCATCATCCAGAGCACACCGGTCTCCTTCGGAGCCGTCGGCACCCCCATCCTCATCGGTGTGGCCACCGGTCTCGGGGACGCCTCGATCGTGACGGACCGTATCACCCAACTCGGCCTCACCCAGGCGGAATTCATCTACGGCATCGGTGTCCGGGTCGCCGTTATTCACGGGATTATCGGCACCCTGATTCCCCTCGTCATGGTGGCCGCGCTGACCCGCTGCTTCGGGGCCAACAAGTCGGGGCGGGAGGGGTTCGCCATCTGGCGCTTCGCCGTATTCGCCGGCCTCTGTTTCACCGTCCCCTACGCCCTCACCGCCATTGTCCTCGGCCCCGAATTCCCTTCCCTCTTCGGCGGACTCATCGGGCTCGCACTCGTGGTATCCGCAGCCCGCAAGGGAGTCCTCAAACCGGAGAAGTCCTGGGATTTCCCTCCGCGGGAACATTGGCCGAAGCTCTGGATGGGGACCCTCAGCGGCGACGTTTCCCGGGGCCGCAACAACATGGGGCTGATGCGCGCCTGGATGCCCTACGTCCTGGTTGGCCTCATTCTCGTCCTCACCCGTCTCGACGCCCTTCCGGTCAAGGGCTGGCTCCAGGCGGGCAACGTGCAGTGGACGAACATCCTCGGGACCGATATTTCCGCCGCCGCCAACCCCCTTTACCTCCCGGGCGCGGTCTTCATCACCGTCGTGCTCCTGACTTTTTTCATCCAGAGAATGAATCTCCGTGAACTGGCCTCCGCGACCCGCGTTTCGGCCAGCACCCTCCGCGGCACGGCCCTCGCGCTCGCCTTTGCCGTGCCCATGGCCCGCGTCTTCCTTCGCTCCGACGTGGACGCGGAGGGTATCGAGAGCATGCCTCTCGTGCTGGCCCAGGGCATGGCGGAGATCGCCGGCGGCACCTGGCCGCTGTTTTCTCCCGTCGTCGGCGCCCTCGGCGCCTTCATCGCCGGCAGCAACACCATCAGCAACATGATGTTTTCCCTGTTCCAATTCAGCACGGCCGAACAGATCGGCATTTCCGGGGCCATGATCGTCGCCCTGCAGGCGGTCGGGGGCGCCGCCGGCAACATGATCTGCGTGCACAATGTGGTGGCCGCCTCCGCCACCGTCGGGCTCAACGGCCGCGAGGGATCGCTCATTCGCATCGTGCTCCTGCCCATGACCTACTACCTCCTCGCCGCCGGCGTGCTGGGAACGATCGCGATCTACGTGTTCGGCATGAGTTAGCCGGCCATAAAAACCGGCGAACGTGGACGGGGGCGGATCCGCCGGCCCCGAAGCCCCGATCCGTCTTTACCCGGCCCTCGTTTTGACCGAGAATCACCACCATGACACCGCGCGAGCGTTGGCAAGCCGTCCTGAACCGGAAAACCCCCGATCGCATCCCCATGGATATCTGGATCACCCGGGAGGCTTCCGATAATCTCTGCCGGCACCTGGGATGCGATTTCGACGGTGTGCTGCGACACCTCCAAATCGACATGCCGGTCACCGTCAGCGGCCGTTACACCGGGCCGGCACAGGCCGACGATACCGATCCCTTCGGGCTGCGGCGCCGCCTCGTCGACCACGGCACCGGCCGGTACGCCGAGGTCGTCAACGCGCCCCTGGCACCCTTCGAATCCGTGGCCGAAATCGAGGCCAACTATCGCTGGCCGAGTCCCGACGACTGGGATTATACCAAACTGCCCGAACAGGTCCGCGGATGTGAAGAACGTCCCATCCGCGGCGGCGGCTCCGAGCCCCTGCTCCGGTACAAGCACCTGCGCGGTGAGGAGCAGGCCCTGATGGACTTCGTGCTGAACCCGGAAATTGTCGAGTACTGCCTGGGAAAACTCTTCGCTCTGGCCTACGAGAACACCCGCCGTATTTTCGAAACCATTCCCGGGCGGGTCATGATCACCTACGTCGCCGAGGACCTGGGCGGTCAGGACGCGCTTCTCTACTCTCCCGCCCACATCCGACGCTTTCTCTTTCCCGGGATGAAAAGGATGATCGAACTGACCCGGCAGCACGGCTCGTGGGTGTTCCACCACTCCGACGGCAGCATTCGCCGGATCCTTCCCGACCTGATCGAGCTGGGCATCCAGGTCCTCAACCCCATCCAGTGGCGCTGCAAGGGAATGGAACGCGAGGGCCTGAAGCGGGACTTCGGCGATCGCCTGATCTTCCACGGCGGCGTCGACAATCAGCACACCCTTCCCTTTGGCACCCCGGCCGATGTCCGCCGCGAGGTGGAGGAAAACATCCGCATCCTCGGAGCCGGCGGCGGCTACATCCTCGCCCCCTGCCACAACATCCAGGACAACACCCCGCCCGAAAACATCGTTGCCCTGTACGAAGCGGGACTCGAGTACGGCCTGAGTGAATAGGTCAATCCCACGCCCCTCCGAAATCGGGACGAGGGGCGGCCTCAACCGCCCCGGTCACTCCCCGTCGATCATCCGGATCCGGCGTTCGTGGCGGCCGCCTTCGAATTCCGTTTCCAGCCAGGTATCGACGATTTTGAGCGCGGTTTCGAGATCGATGACCCGTTCGCCCAGGGAGAGGACATTCGCGTCGTTGTGCTGCCGGTTGAAACGGGCCACCTCCTCGTTCCAGCACAGACCGCACCGGACTCCCCTGACCCGGTTGGCCACCATGGCTTCGCCGTTTCCGGACCCCCCCAGAACAATGCCGCGGTCAAACTCACCCGCCGCCACGGCTTCCGCCACCGGACGAACGTACACCGGGTAGTCGACCGAATCTGCGGAATACGTGCCGAAATCCCGGACCTCGAAACCCTTTTTCCCAAGGTGCTCCCTGATCCTTTCTTTGTAAAGAAATCCGGCGTGATCCGAACCGATGGCAATCTTCATAAGGGAGCCCATTAGAAAGGATTCCGCCCGGCGGCCAAGCAAAAACTCCCGTTCGTCCTTCGGACGCAACCGTCGGCCGCCAATAAGCCGCACCCCCGGACCCGGTTTGACAACACCCGGGTTTCGGCGTAAATTGCCCCGCAAACCGGGCCGGAACACGGCACCGGCAGACAGCGGAAAGGAGGGTCCAACGATGACCAACACCCGGCGGCTGACAAACAAATGGGACAGACTCGACCAAGCAGCCATCCGGGAAGCCCAGGTCCGGAAACTGTGCCGATACCTCCGGCGGGAGGTTCTGCCGTTTTCCCCCTACTACCGGTCGCTCTTTCGCGACCACGGCCTGGCCCCCGATTCCATCCGGTCCCTCGACGATTTTGCCCGGATCCCCTTTACCGGAAAAGCGGACCTGCTCAATACCCCGGAACACCCGGAAAGGACACGGGAGTTTGTCCTCACCCCCGATCCCGACCTCCTGGCCCGCCGTCCGTCCACGCTCCTCCGCGCCCTCACCCGGGGCCGCCGGGCCGCCCGCGAGGCGCTCGAATACGAATACCGTCCCGTCTTCCTCACCGCCACCACCGGACGATCC
>PXDC01000344.1 GCA_003565135.1 Verrucomicrobiota bacterium | reverse complement strand
CCCTCGCCAGAAATTCTCCAAAAACAATTACTTAACCCCCGGTCCCCAATAACCAATCACCAATCACGAATCACCAATCACCAATCACGAATCACGAACCACCAATCACGAATCACCAATCACGCCTTCCACACTTCGGTACCGCAATCGGACGGCAGTGTGTTGCGGGTGTCGATAATGCAGGGAACCCATTGAGCGAGTTCATGATGGGCCACGTTCCGGTGGGCTGTGGCGATAATCGCCGCGTCGAACCCGGATAAGGATTCCCGGTTCCACTCGACCGATCGCTTCCCGTTCCAATGCGCGTGCTCGCGGGTCTTGACCACTTCGGGAATAAAGGGGTCGTAGTATTCGACTTCCGACCCGTGTTCCGTGAGGAGATCGAGGAGGACGTAACTCGGGGACTCCCGGTCGTCGGCAACATCCGGTTTGTACGCCAGGCCGACCAGGAGAATCCGGCTGCCCCGCAACGGCTTCTTTCTCGCGTTGAGCGCCTCGGCCACGCGCGAAACGACGTACCGGGGCATCCCGGTATTGATTTCGCCGGCGAGTTCGATAAACCGCGTGTATTGTCCGAATTCGCGCGCCTTCCAGGTCAGGTAAAACGGGTCGATGGGGATACAGTGTCCCCCGAGCCCGGGGCCGGGATAAAAAGGCATGTACCCGAACGGTTTTGTTTTCGCCGCCTCGATGACCTCCCAGATATCGATGCCCATGGCTGCGTAAATCACCTTCAACTCGTTGACCAGCGCGATGTTCACACTGCGAAAAATATTCTCCAGCAGCTTGGTCGCCTCCGCCGCCCGGCAGGAGGAAACCGGCACGAGCCGTTCGATGGCCGGCGCGTAAAGGGCCTTGGCCTTCTCCAGGCACGCCGGTGTGTACCCGCCGATCACCTTCGGAATGCTGTGAACGCGACTCGAGGCGTTGCCGGGATCCTCGCGCTCCGGAGAAAACGCCAGGTAAAAGTCCCGGCCCGCCGCCATGCCGGACCCCTCCTCCAGCACCTGGCGCAGCTCCCCGTCGGTCGTGCCCGGATACGTGGTGGATTCGAGGACCACAACCGTTCCCCGGGAGAGGTGCGGCGCCAATCCCTGGGCCGTCTTGAGAACATAGGACAGGTCGGGTTCGCGATACTTGTTCAGGGGCGTCGGCACACAAAGAATAACGCCGGCACATCCCTGTACCGCGGCGAAATCGTCCGTCGCATCCAGGCTCCCGCCTTCCACCAACGCTTTTATGTCGCCGGCCTCAACATGGGAAAGGTAGTTCTCTCCCCGGCGAATCGATTCCACCTTGAGCGGATCGATGTCCAGTCCGAGCACCGGCGTACCGGTTCGGGCGAATTGCAGGGCCAATGGCAATCCCACGTAGCCGAGGCCGATGATGGCAATTTTATTCATAGGTGTAAAGGGGATGACCTTGTAGGTCTGTGATCGGTTGTCGGTTGTTTTCTTCGCAGTCGCGGAACGGATCAGGGTTCGTTCCGGGAGGCCTTAAAAGCATCATACGTTTTCTTCCCCTCCGCCAGATTCGCCGGCAGCGGGGCTTCCTCGTCCAGGTCCAGGCAGCGCATGCGCTCGCCCCCGTTGCCGTCGGACTCGACCCGGTAGGTAAACCCCGACTCCGGACAGCGGCACATTCCGTCGGGCCCCGGGTCCAGGATGTGACCGTGCCGGCTCATCCACCCGCGGGCCCGTCCCGGAACCCCGACGATCAGGGCGTAATCGGGAACATCCCGGGTCACCACCGCACCGGCGGATATAAAGCAGTACCGCCCCAGCGTGAGCCCGCAAACGATGGTGGCGTTGGCCCCGACCGTGGCGCCGCGGCGAAGGAGCGTCGTCTCGTAAAGACTGTGCCGCTTTACCTGCGAACGGGGGTTGGTGACGTTCGTCAACACACACGAGGGCCCGAGGAAAACATCATCCTCCACCGTGGTCCCGGTGTAGAGGGCCACATTGTTCTGAACCTTCACGTTGTTTCCGATGACCACGCCCTCGCCCACCATGGTATTCTGTCCGAAATTACACCCCGTTCCGATACGCGCTCCGGCGAAGATGTGAGCAAAATGCCAGATCTTCGTCCCCTCCCCGATCTCACAGGGCTGGTCGATAACAGCGGTTTCGTGGGCGTACATGGTTTTACATCCCCATAATCACATCTCTCCCAACACCACCGGACGCCCATTGAGGCGCAGGGAGGTTTGGCAGGCCTGCAGAACCTTGAGCACATTCAGGCCGGCGCGGGCGTCCGTAAGCGGTTGACTGCGATCCTTGACGCATTCCAGGAAATGAAGGCATTCGCGGCGCAGGGGTTCCTCCATCTTCACGTCCACCACCTCGCGATCCCCGTTGTGCAAAACGGGTTTACCCCCGTCCAGCGTCACGTGCTGATTGTACAGGACCAGCTTCTCCTCCGGCTCCATGTCGTTAAAAACGGCCATCTTGTCGTTACCGACCACCACCAGCTTTTGCTCCTTAAAGGGATTCAGCCAGCTGACGAAGATGTGTGCGCGCAACCCGGTGCGGAAATTGAGGCACGAGACGGTGACGTCTTCCACGTTGGGCGAAACGTAGTTTCCCCCGCAGCAGGTCACTTCAATGGGGAGTTCTCCGACCAGACGGAGAATGACGGCAATATCGTGCGGAGCGAAACTCCAAAGCGAATTTTCCTCCACCCTCACCTTGCCGAAATTAAGCCGGTTGGAATAGATGTAGCTGACCCGCCCGAGGACCTTCTCGTCCACCAGCCGCCTCATCCGCAGAACCGCTGGGTGGTATTCCAGAAGGTGTCCCACCATGAGAATGCGGTCCCGGGCCTCCGCCGCCTCCAGCATTTCCTGTCCCTGCGCGTAATTCAACGCCAACGGCTTTTCCACCAACACGTCCTTGCCCGCGTCCAGCGCCCGGAGCACGATGTCCCGGTGCGTTTCGGCCGGAGTGGCCACAACCACCGCCGAGATGTCGTCGCGGGTAAACGACACGTCCGCGCGATCGGTCACCTCGACGCCGGGAGCGATCTCGGCGGCAAGGCTTCGTCCCGCTTCGGTCGGATCGCAAACCAGGGCGAGGGCGCCAATTTGATGAAAATTACGGACCAGGTTCTTTCCCCAGTACCCGCAGCCCATTACCGCTACTTTTGGATGTGTCATGACTGATAAACGGCGGCGCCGCTTTGTTTGGCCTTATACGTTGTCGTTTGTGCGGAGGCCCGAATCGGTGCGAAAAGTGATTTGAGCAGGCTTCGCCCCGTCACTTCTACCGTAACTTCCTTCACAAAACGTTAATTTTTAACTACTTACAGATGAAAATCGAAAATCGGACCCCCAAGATCCGCGCGGTTTTCAACTGGAAGTACGTATCAGAATACCAATGATCCCTTCTTTATTGAATAAGGGTATCCAAGACTTGGCGATAGTAAAAACCTGTAAAATACGTAGGGGTAACCATTAAGGTCCGGCGCCCGGAATGCCGCCCGCGGCCGGGAGGAAGCCCCCGCCACGCTGTTTCGCCGCGTCGTGCCACGCGACAATCCCGCAACCCGCATGAGGAGCGGTCGTTCATAAATGACAAAGAAAGGGGACGGGTGTCGTCCCGTTCGACGGAGCCCGGAATGTCCCCCGGAGCCCGGCGAAGCGTACACAAGCAGCCCGGGCTTTAACGGCCGAACGGCCGTTGCCCGGGGTTCCCACGATACTGGCGACGGTTTCCTTCACGGATTGCTGTAATAATCCTTGTAGGACTTGCGGCTGTAGTAGCCGCGCCCGGAATAATACCGGGAGCCGCTGCGGTTGGTCGGCATTTCGTTCATGACCAGCCCGAGGAAATCGGCGTCGGTCTGATCGAAGCTGTCGACGAAATTCTTCACCTCCCCACGGTCCACGCCGTTGAAGCGGCTGACGTAGAGCACCTCGTCCGCGTGGTGAACCAGGTTGAGCGCATCGGAAAAAACGGCCAGCGGCGGACTGTCCACGAGGACAACATCGAAGTACTTCCGAATCCACTGGAAAAACACCTCCGCCTTGCGGCTGTCGAACAGGTGGGTCGGCTTCCTGCTCCGGCCCCCGGCGGCGAGCATGAAGAGATCCCCGTGGACCTCGGTAATCCCCAGGTCGGCTTTCCCCATCGGATCGCCCTCGCATTCCTCTTCTCCCTGCAGGAACTTCATCAATCCCTCCTTGCCCTCAAGACCGAACTGCTGATGAATGCTCGGTCGCCGCAGGTCCCCGTCGATAATCAGGGTGCGCTTGCCGTGACCGGCAAACGTCGCTCCCAGGTTGCAGGTGACAAACGTTTTTCCTTCGCCCGATATGGTGCCCGTGATCAGCATCGTTTTGGGTATCCCCACACGGGATACAAAGCCGATCTGGTTGTAGAGCGACCGGAAGGACTCTATGGTGGACGGATCGTTCAATTCCTTGGCCACGATATTTCCCCGCAGGGGCCGTTTGACGCCTCTCACTTTCGGAATCTCGCCCACGACCCGGCGGCCCAGGACGTTCTCCACGTCCGCCCAACTCCTCATCCGGCTGTTGAGGGCGTCGAGACTGACCGGCAACCCGACGAAGGCCAGGCCACCCAGGAAAAGCAGCATGACGGCCACCCGCGGGATATTGGGCTCGCTCGGGGAACCCGGTGCGGTCGCTTCTTCGAACAGCCGGATGTTACTGTTCTCGAGCTGGGAGGTTATGTTGGCCTCGTCCAGCCGGCGCAGAATCTGCGCATGGGTGTTGGTGGCGGTCTGGATCTCCCTTTCCTTGACCCGGTACTCCACCCGGAGCTGGTCCAGCATGAGGGAATCCCGCTCCGCATCCGCCAATTCCTCGCGCAGGCGGGCCTCGCGGTCGTGGGCGTTCTGCTGACGCGAGCGAAGCTCATGAACGGCTTCCTCGATATTGCGGTCGATCTGACTTTGGACCGTTTCGAGATTGCGCGCGTTTTCCACCATCGAAGGGTGCCGCCGCAGGTAACGTTCCGACATGGCTTCACGTTCGGCTTCCAGCTCCTCCCGGCGCTGTTTGAGCCGCGGCAGCGAACCGTAGTTGGCCACCGAATCGATCTCCAGCAGGTCGCGTTCCTCTTCCCGGTAACGCTCGATCTGGTCGATAATCGAGTCGATATCGATCCGCTCCATGCGGGCCCGGGTCACCGCGTCGCTGATCTGGTTCAGGCGCTGAACGATGATGTTCTGGTTGTCCTCCAGGGAAACGAGATTGTGCTCGGCCCGGTACTCCTGCAATTCCCGCTCCATCGCTTCGACTTCCCGGCCGAGGCTCTCCGCCTGACGGTTGAGGAAGCGAAGGGCGCTGACGTTGCCGGCGTCGCTGTAGTCCATGAGATAATGAATGTACTCCTCCGCCACCCGATTCGCGATCAGGGCCGCGCTCTCGGGATCCCGGTGATTGACGTCCACCTGCAGCAACAAGGTGTCCCCCACCCGCTGCACGCCGAGATTCGAACGAATGACTCCCTGGAGGGAGGGAACCCGCAACTCGCCGTCCGACAACTCCTCGATGTAGGGTTCGACCATGCGCCGGCGCTGATCGTCATCGAATGTGTCCGCCACACGCCGGACGAATGTACGGCTCCTCATTTGCTCCATGTGAGTGGCGAGCAACCGGCCCTCCATACCCCGGACCTCCAGGCCGTCGCCGACGACCTGCTCCATGTCCACAACCCGATCGGATCGCGGCTCGATGAGCAGGGTCGACGACGCCCGGTAGATGGGAGGATCGCTCAGAAGGTAATAACCGACCAGGCCCATGACCAATACCGCTCCGAACAGGGCCAGGAACCACCGCTCCCGAATGACCATCAGGTAGTGCTTGAGATCGGGCAGTGCGAATTCCGGAAGCGCCGAAGCGGGTTTGGATTTGGGCGGGACGGAAGGTTTGTCGGATTTCATGATAAACTGGGTTCAAAAAATGGTTTGCCGAAGGCGGGACGGCCTTTTTCTCGTGGACGGCGGTTTACAGGAGGCGTTCGGGGACAAAAACAATGTCGCCGGGGTAGATACGGAGCCGTTCCCGTCCGCCGTCGCCGCGCCCGCGGTTGTCGAAGAGATTCCGGACATCGACGTTGAAGGTGGCCTCGTCGCCTTCCTCCCCGGCCCGGGTGATACTGACCCGGTCCGATCGCGCGATGCGGGTGAATCCGCCCGCCATGCTGATAATCCGGACGATATCCACCGAGTTCACCTCGAGGGGAAAGGCGATTTCACCCGGCTGATTCACTTGTCCCAGCACGTAGGCGTACTTGGGAGCGTACTCGGAAATTCGCAGGGTAACCTCCGGGTCGCGGAAGATTTCCTCCGCTATGTAAAGCCCTTCAATGTGGGCTTCCGCTTCGCGTACGGTCATGTCCTTAATGGTGACGTTGCGAAGCAGGGGTA
This sequence comes from Verrucomicrobiota bacterium, assembly GCA_003565135.1. Classification (GTDB taxonomy): domain Bacteria; phylum Verrucomicrobiota; class Verrucomicrobiia; order Opitutales; family T3Sed10-336; genus PXDC01. Next base: position 8,695 of record PXDC01000344.1, on the reverse strand, counting down.
CCCGGATCCGGCCGTTGCCGTCGATCCGTTGCTCGGTGTTCAGGTCGTTCTCCCCCCGGACGCTGAACTGGACCCGGTCCCGGATCGAGAGCCGGTACGACGCCGACTCGGACTCGGCTTCATCCCCGCCCCTGGCCGCCAGTCGCTGCCGGCTGACCGTGGCGGCCACCCGTTCCAGCGCCTCACGCATCTCCGCATCGGACGCGGAGCGGTCTCCCGAGTTCCCGCTTTCCAGGATCTCCTCCAGCTCCGCCGCATCGTCGGATGCGATCCCGTCACGCCCCAGGGCCGCGGCCACCCGCTCCAGGGCCGCCCGGACCTCCTCGTCGGACGACCGCTCCTCCAGGTCGGCCCGGCCCGTAACCGCCACACCGAGCAGGACGGTCAACAGGCCGAATACTTTCAGTATCGTCCATTCCTTAAAAGCACGTTTCCGTTCCCATTTGTTTCTTTGCATTCCCGTCCTGTAATCCGATGTTTCCAAACTGCGCATTGGTGACCTCTGTTTGACCGTTAAGTCCTCTTCGTCGTTCCGTCCGATTGGCCGTACTTCATCGCTCTCAAAGAGCGGATCCCGGCGGGGCCGTCCGCCGGCCCGGTTCCGTTCGAACCGTTGATGCCGACAGACTATCATTGATTCTTACAGCATAATATCGGGATTCGACTGCAGCGGCGATAGGCGTAAACCCTTATTAAGCATAGGGGTTTCCCCTATGCGGAATACTTCGGCCTCTGGCGTTCCCGGTTGTCCCGGCAGCCATTTATTCGGGCGGGAACGAGTGATTGACGCCGCGAGGTGAGCCCACCGGCCGAGCGTTCCCCGTTAAAAACGCCACCGCGCCGAAACCGATGCGATATGGCGATCGTAATCGAATTCCGGGTCCGTCGACTCCCTCACGGTATAAGAATAGGTGACATTCATGAAAAGATGGGTCGTTACGTCGTAGTCGAGCCCGACCTGGCCGACATAGGCATCGTCGACCCGGTTGTCTCCCCGCCGGAACCGGAAGTTCTCGTAGCGAAAGAGAGCCTGGGCTTGCAGCCATTGCCGGAGTTCCTGGCGGACGCCGGCGGAAGCGTCCGTTCGCTCCAGAGATTGCCGCTCCGGGGACGTGTCGAAATCGCGCCCCGCTGTCACGAAGACTCCGGTATCCGCCCGCACCGCCCAATTGAGGCGACCGTTGACCGTCAGCTGCTCGCGGCGGCTGGCGGTATCCTGTTCCGGGATCCGCACCTGGTAACCCCCTTCCAGCAGCCCGGACAGCTTGGGTGTGATTTCCCCCTCCAACCCGGCAATCAAGGCGTGATCCAGGGTGTTGTTGCGTTCTTCGCCCGCCAAGGTGTGGACGTCCGTGTAACGAAAGCGGTAGCCGCCGAAATACTCCAGGAGCGGTGAATAAACCCAGATGCCGTCGAGCCGGACCTGGTAGCGGTCGATGTCGCTTCGCTCCTGGTCGCGGTAGTCAACATGGCTGTAGCCCGCGCGCACGCGGGTCCCGAATTTTTCCGTTACGGTGTAGCGAACCCCGCCGTTGGCTTCGTAGACGTACGAGCGCGTCCGCGCGCCGATGGTTGAATCGGTTCGGGTTTCCTCCCGCGCGGACAGGGTCAGCGTCGTGGTGGCGCGGCGCTCTCCGGCCCGCGGATAGGTCAAATCGAGGTAGGAGTACAGGCTCTCGTAATCGAGTTCACTGTTGTCGGCAAAAAAACCGAAATCGATCCCTGTCCGCAAATCCACGCCGACCAGTCCGGCCTGCCGGAGGAATTGCAGTTCGGGCCCGACCTGGAAAATCCAGTCCGCTTCCTGGGAGGAACGCGCAAAGATATTCGAATCGTAGGTCAGACTGGACTGGAGATTCAGGAACAGCTCGCCGTCACCGACTTCATAGAATGCCGTCGCCGCCGGCGTTATCCCGAAGAATAAAGCGATGCCACCGAGAGTCGCGCCCGTCCTCGCCGCCCGCCGGCCACAGGTTCGCATTATGAGTTCATGCATAGTAGATAATAGCGGCTTTTCTGGGAGCGGGGGAAGAGAAAGTCAATCCGGATACTGGGGGAATCCACACCGGTAAACAGCCCGTTCCCCCAAAGCGGCCCTCCGCGACTCCCAGGAGGGCTTCGGTGATAGCACCGCTTTCCCCGCCGCAACCGGTCGCCGTTCAATCCCCGCGGGAAAACAGCCCAACATTGCTGTGCAAACCCGGCGGCAACCGGCTTTCCATCTCGCATACACGCCGAACAATCCCCCGTGAGTCATCATTTTCATGTCCTTCTGTTAAGGGATGGCGCCCCCCCTCTATCGGGATTTCACCTATAGGATTTTACCATCCCCCGGGTGTAACCTGTTCGACAGAGAAAGAAAAGAACTCGCCAATCAGTATTATCATCGAGAACGAGCGGGAAACACCGCGCACCATCTCCCTTAAGAGGTATGAACAGTCACTCAACACCAGCTTACACGCCGGATTTCGCCGAATCCCAGGCGGCCGTAAAACGAAGCCGTCAACGGCGTTCGCACCTCCGGCCCTCCTCCGGCGTCGCGTCGAAAGCATTTCAAGCCATGTTTCAGCCGCTGGTCATCAAAGCGGGAGGGGTGACACGCCTCGTCCCCTGGCCGTCGCCCCGGGATGCCGAAACGGTCGAAGCGCCGCTCACCGGCGTCCAGCACCTTGTCTGTCCGGTCCAAATCAACGTCGCAAGCCGGATCAATAAATTCTTCGAAGCGGCCAACCGAGTCCTGCCCGAGGGCGGCTTGCTCATGATTTGCGGCGAGATGAGCCACCAGCGCGAACAACGTTTCCGGCGGCAGTATCCCGCCGGCATCGGGCGCTTCCTCTACGGGTGCGACTTCCTGATCAACCGCGTCATGCCCAAGCTCCCGGGTTTGAAGGCCCTGTATTTCCGCTCGCCTCTCGGCCGGTATCGCGTGGTGAGTGAAACCGAAGTACTCGGACGCCTTTACTGCTGCGGTTTCGACGTCGTCGATCGCCGCGAACAGGGCGGGTTTGTATACATGGCGGCCCGCAAGGTCCGCGATCCCGCTTACGACAGCGATCCCACGTACGGCCCGCTCTGCCGGCTGAAACGGACCGGATACCAGGGGCGTCCCATCCGCGTGCTCAAACTTCGTACGATGCATCCGTACTCCGAATACCTGCAGGAATACGTGCACCGCACCAATTCACTGCACGAAAACGGAAAATTCAAGGACGACTTCCGGGTCACCTCCTGGGGCCACTGGTGCCGCAAGTTCTGGCTGGACGAGCTGCCGATGCTCCTCAACTGGCTGAAGGGGGATCTGAAACTGGTCGGCGTCCGGCCGTTGAGCGCGCATTATCTCAGCCTGTATCCGAAGGACCTTCAGGAGTTGCGGAGCCGTCACAAGCCGGGATTGCTTCCGCCTTACTACGCGGACCTTCCGCGGTCCCTGGAGGAAATCGTGGAATCCGAGCGTCGCTACCTGCTGGCTCGGGAAAAAGCGCCGTTCCGCACCGACGTGCGGTACTTCTTCCGGGCGGTGGCTAATATCCTCTTCCGGGGCGCCCGCAGTGCGTAGGACGAATCCGCAGGACCTTCTCGGTTTATTTGGCGCACCTCAAGCCCGGATGGGCTTGAGGTGTTTCACCTAGGGCTAATCCGGTTATTGCCTATGCGACATTAGTCACTTCGCCTTATGGCATTAAATTCAATTTTGAGCTATTATTACACACTATCGAACAATCCCGATTCTTACCGGGAAGTCGAGAAGAGATCCGCCGTCGTTTCCAGTGCCATGCTTCCGATCGGGCTATCAGCTCGAACAGGACCGGCACGGAGGTGAGTGGCAAACCATTCTCTACGTGAGCAAATCCGGAAAATCAAAAATCTTTATTGTCGACCATCACCCCATCGTGATCCTCGGCCTGACTAAGCTGTTTGAAAATCAGCCCGATCTCGAAGTCTGGGGCAGCGCCCGGTCGGCGGAGGAAATACCCGAAGCCATGGCCGAAACCCCTCCGGATGTTTTCATTGTCGAAATCCTGCTGCACGCGTCCGACGGATTCCAGATGCTGGGCCGCCTGAGCCAGCATTACCCCCAGGCAAAAATCCTCGTTTACTCGGCCCGGGACGAAGCCTTCTATGCCGAGCGGGCCCTGCAGTCGGGCGCCCGCGGTTACCTCATGAAAAACGAATCGCCCGAACAGATCATTGCGGCTGTGCGCAAGGTATTGGCGGGCGATTTCTTTGTCAGCAACCGTCTCCAGAGTCTCCTTTTTTCCCGTCTCGACAACGAATCGAGCGAGTTCGCCAACCCCGTGCAAAAGCTGAGCAACCGCGAACTGCAGGTCATCCAGTTGATCGGGCAAGGGAAATCGAACCGGGAAATCGCCGCCATTCTCGAGATTCGTCTCAAGACGGTCGAGGCGCACCGGTTTCGTATCCGGGAAAAGCTCAATCTCAAGCACAGCACCGAACTCACCCAGTTCGCCATCCACATGGTGGAACGCGAAGGTAGCCTCGGCGGCGTTTGAGGGGAACCCGTTGTCGGGTGCCGGCTGCCGGTTGTTCGTTCGGAAAATCCGAGATCGCCGCCCCCTCGAATCACGGACATCGAATCAGGATTCCTCCCCTCCGGTCAGGGATTCCAGGACGTCGTCGATCGAACGCAGTGAGTCGGCGGGGAAAAACCTGTTGATCCGGTGGATCACCTGTTGAATGAGACCGTCGGGACACGATGCCCCGCCGGTTATGAGGATCCGGAGCGGCCCGCTCGAATCGGGCAGAAAGGAGCGCTCTTCAAAGGTTCTGTCCCCGGGCCCTTTGCCGAAGCGGTAATGGCGAACGCGGGCGCGGGAGAGGATGTTTTCCTCCGATTGGATATAAACAGCCGACTTCCCCAGCACGGCTTCGCACATGCGGAAAAGCTGAAAGGTGTTCGAGCTGTTGGTGCCGCCCACCACTACCGCCGCATCGAGGGGGGCGGCCAGGGCGCGCTCCAGGGCATTCTGATTGACTTGCGTGGCGTAACAGAGGGTATCGCCACGGCTCCCGCGGTGCAGATGTTCGTTCACCCCGCCCTCTCCGTATTTGCGAACCAATACACGCTCCAGGTGATCGATTATGGCAAGGGTTTCATTGCGCAACAGCGTCGTCTGATTGACGACCGCAATCCGCTCGAGATCGCGCTCCGGCGAAAACCCCGGCGTGTGCCGGCCGGCAAACCGGCGAAACCGCCGGTGCTTCTCATCCGGATCGTCCTCCAACATGATGTCTCCCAGGGCGCGGGCTTCATCCATATTGCGAATAACGAGGCTCGGACCCGCGGCCGCCGAATTGGAGAACGTCGCCTTCGTCTCCTCGTGTTCGCTTTTCCCGTGAATGATGACGGTGTAACCGGAGGCGGCAAAGCGGCGGGCGGCTTTCCAGACCTTTTCCACCAGCATGCAGGTGGCGTCGTACCGGTTGATCCCGACGCCCTTTTCGATCAGACGCACTTTGTCTTCGTTCGTGGCTCCGAATGCCGGGATTACGACAATATCCTCCGGCCCGACTTCGTCCCAGAACGGTCGGCCGGTCGCCGGGTTAAGCACCGCCTCGCCCGTATCCGATTGAAGGTAGCGCAAACCCCGGCGCTTCAGGTCGCCGTTCACGAACGGGTTGTGGATCAACTCGCTCAACATGTAGACGTTTCGTCCGGGATTCTCGGCAAGGCATTCATAGGCGCGCTCGATGGCGTTCTGCACCCCGAGACAGAAACCGAAATGACTGGGCAGAATGTAGCGCACCGGACCGAAATCGAGGTCGGCGGGAGAATCGGGCGAACGTTCGCCGGTTCGTTTGATCGCCTTTATGGCTTCGCAGAGCGAACTCTGGTACAGCGATCCGGTTTCGCCGTCGATGCGGTAGACCTCGCGGTTTCGCTGCCTTTCCGTCCGAAACCGGTAAATATAATCGCTGTCGCGCATGGCCAGGTACGGCAGTCGAATCAGGTGCGGCCGCAGCCGCGGGATCAGGAAACGCAGCATCCCGGAATAAGCCGACGGATCGCCTTTTATTCCCCGATGGATTTCCTCGATGGAAAACACCCCGACCGGACCACCATTTCCGTCGTCCCCCGGCAGGGCCTCGACCCGCACTTCGCCAAAAAGCACCGGCACCGGCCCTGCCACCCCGGTCTCCGGCTTTCCCCCGGATAAAACCGCCACTTCCACCGGCGGCACGACCACGGCCCCGCGGTCGGCGATACCCGCCGGACACACGTCCCAGACCGGCCGGCCGGTCCCGGAAGGATCCGTCCGGCGCACCAAAACCAACCGGTGTCCGCCGTCGAAATAAAGGGTCACGGGGGCGGCACGGCCGGCCGAACCCGCCCGCGCTTCATTCACCGTTTGACTCTCTTCCGTACCTGGTCCCACCGGGCCAACCAAACACGTTCAATCCGGTTTTGCAACGCCGCGACACCGGTTCGCAGAATCTTATCGAGCCCCCGGGGCAAATCAGCCGGCGTCGCCTTTGCCGAACGGGTGGTCGAAAACGTCCGGAACCGCCGCACGGGCCTCGAATCGGAACGTCCTGCCGTTGTGTGTGTACGCCAGACTCGTCGCCGCGCAATGGAGAAACAAACGTTTGTCACCGGTGATGCGGACGAATTCGCGGTTGGCCCGGAAGCGGCCGTAGGTTTTGTCGCCCACAATCGGCAGGCCGCGGCGGGCGCATTGCACCCGGAGTTGATGCGTGCGGCCGGTCCCGGGGACAAGGGTGATCAGGCTCACGTCCTGCGGGCCGGAAAATCGTTTCTCCAGGATCGCTTCCGCCGTCGCCCGGCGGTTTCCGCCATCCCGGGTGCGAAGTTTTCCGTTGCGCCGCTCCACCGCCAATGAATCCGTCCACGACTCCCGCGGTCGTCGCGGCGTTCCGAATACCAGGGCCAGGTAGGTCTTCTTCACCCGGCCGGCGGCGAATTCCCGGCGAACCGCCGCCGCCACCGCGGGATCAACGGCGCCCAGGATCACCCCGGACGTGGCGGAATCGAGACGGTTGAGCAGCCAGAGACGCCCGGGCGCCGGCGAATCCGCCCCGCCTTCCCACTGGTAACACTCGGCATCCAGGTCGTAGAGCGCCCGCAACAGGGATTTCCCGTGATCCCGGGCGGTGTTCGGGTGGGACAGCAACTGTGCCGGCTTCTCCAGCGCCAGCAGTCCGTTGGGGTCCGCGGCCAGGACGCGTACGCCGCGACCCAAAGGCAGGGAATCGTCGAGTCCGGAGGTTTCGCCGGCTGCGCTTTCGGAATGTCGGCTCAACGGTAGTGGAAGGTGATGGTCAAGGTTTGTTCGTCACCCAGCACGTCGATCATGTCGTCGCTCCAGTTTCCGAAAGGGGCGCGGGCCTCAATGGCATCCTGGCAGATCAGCGTGCCCGTATGGGTGGCGGAACTCTCGACGTCCACGATTTCCACCCGGCCGGACGAGTCCAGGACAAACCTGATCCGCACCCGGCTCGCCGCGTCGGACGCACTGAGGTGAGCCCGCGCCAGACTGTGCCACTGTCGTTCGATCGCTTCCAGCATCCTCTCCAGGTAGGTTCCGAATTCGCTCCTGCGCGCGTCGATGGCGATCTCGCCGATGCGCGAGGTGCTGCCGGGCCGTTCCGCCACGGGTGCGGAATGGGTTCTCGGCAGCGTCGGACGCGGACTGGGCGAGGGCCGTTCGGGCGAGGAGCGGTCAACGGCGTCGCCGGTACGACCGCGTTCCCGCTCGGGCACATTGACCCCGACGATTCTTCGATCGTCCTCGCCGGTATCCTCTTCGGTTTCGCGGGTATGGATCCCCTCTTCGTCCGGTTCCGGTTCGGTATCCGCCGATCCGGGAACGGGACGGCGCTCGGGTACGGAGGGAAAATCCCGCACGGCCCGTTCCTCCTCGTCCGGGGAAACCGGTGTATGGCGGGGCCATGCCGGTTCCGGGTGGCCCTCCACAATGTTCTGCGAGCGCAGATCCTCGCCCTCGACCCGGGGCGTCTCCTCCGGGGTTTCGGTTTCGGACGGCTCCTCCTGCGCCGCCTGCTGGTCGCGGGAAGCAAAGTGCCGGGTTTCATCGGGCGGATTCGAAGGCACGTCGGGATTGGTCGCCACGAATTCCTCCGGGAGCGGCGGTTCGGGCTCGTCCTCCCTATCGGAAAACAGAACGGAAAGCTCCCGCGGAGGTGTATCCGATTCGCCGTGACCGCCGGAGATTCGCTCCGGCATTACCGCGGCCAGGATCGCATGCACCGCCAGGGCACCCAGGATTCCGACAACCAGTGATCGTCGCGGAAATCCCGGGCGGAAAAAAACCGACACCCCGTGAATCGGCGACGGCCGCAAACCGCTTCGGGCTCGCCCCCTGTGTCGGGCCCGCTTCATCTCCGGTCCCGTTCTCGATCGGGATCGCCGCGCGGCGGAACCGGCACTCCGAACGCTTCGAGCGCACTTGCCGTTTCCTCCGCCGGCAATCCCATAATGTTCGTATACGATCCGCGGTAGGAGGCCACCAGCAGGTCTCCCCTTTCCTGAATCCCGTAGGCACCGGCTTTATCCAGGGGATTCACCGCGTCGAGGTACGTTTTGACGGTCTCCCAGTCGTACCGCCGGAACACCACCTCGCTCCGCACCGCCCCGTGCCACTCCCGTTGCCGGTTCTTCCAGACCAGCCAGAGACCCGTGACCACGGTGTGTGTG